>JAGVGM010000303.1 GCA_020057065.1 Thermodesulfovibrionia bacterium | reverse complement strand
TGTTCCATAATCGCCTCCTATCTGATAGCTTAACAGCTAACAGATTATAAGGCAATTTAATCGTTTTTGCAAATATCCAACTTTTATGTCGCAGACCCGTTATAATTTTCTGTGTCATTCCCGTTGAACTTGCTTTTGAAGGTAGAAATCGGGGAACGGGAATCCAGAATTATGTAGGGGCGGGTTTCAAACCCGCCCTTACTTTTTTGCATTTATATTAAATGTATATTTTCAGCATACGTAGTGTAAAATGTTAAATCCGATCTTAACTTGTACAACAAAAGAATTGCTCTTTAAAAATAACAATGAGACAAATTAAGCTTACCCTTCAGTATGACGGCACTAATTATTCCGGCTGGCAGGTCCAGAAAAAAGGCGCAACGATACAGGGCCTTCTGGAAAAAGCGCTGTTCACAATCACCGGAGAAAAAATAAGGGTAACAGGAGCAGCAAGGACCGATGCAGGAGTGCACGCATTACAGCAGGTTGCAGCCTTCAGCACAGAATCTCTTTTTGAACCTCACATTTTCATTAAAGCGTTAAACGGCAATTTGCCGCCGGATATAAGGGTGATAAATGCTGAAGAGTGCAGGAATGATTTTCATCCGCGTTACGATGCAACAAACAAGACATATTCTTATATCATTTACAGAACAGGAGCTTATTCCGTGTTTCTGGAAAGATATTCATGGAGCATCCCCTGCAAACTAAATTGCGGTCCAATGCAAGAGGCTGCCGGTTATCTTATTGGAGAGCATGACTTTTCATGTTTCCGCGCGTCAGGGTGCAGTTCTAAACATCAGGTAAGAACAATACACTCTATTGAGATTACTGAATTGCCGTCGATCGAATTTATCGGTTTTCAATTCAGCGTCCCGATTATTAGAATCAGCATTACTGCAAACGCTTTTCTAAGACATATGGTGAGAAACATCGCAGGCACTCTTGTGGATTTCGGCAGGGAGAAATTAACCCCATCGAAAATGAAAGAAATTCTGAAATCAAAGGACAGGCGACTTGCAGGAAAAACGGCGCCGGCCCGTGGGTTGTTCCTGGAGAAGATCAGGTATTGAAAGAATCCTGATTTACCCTAAATTTTCTTTCCCGGATTGTTCAGATAATCGCCAAGCATTCCCCTGCTGTGTTCATCTTCATGACAATAAACGCAGAGGTTCTCCCAGTTGGATCCGTCCGGGGGATTGTTACGGCTGTTTCCGTCTTTATGGTGGACTGTGAGGATGTGGCTTGTTTTGGGATCGAACTCCCTGCCGCACTTTGCGCATATGAGTCCGTGGATTTTGAGTGACTGTTCCCGGTATGATCCTGCCGGAGCAGCTGGAGAATGTAGTTCCCGCAGGATCTCTTCGGCAGTCTTGTCCCCGCCTTTTTTCTGCGGCCACCTGGGTTTTCCGCCACCGCTATATCCTTTCCTCATATTACAGTCCTTTCCTAAAAAATGGGGGCACATCCCTTTTCCTCTTTAATAACCACGCATAATATTAACCCCATTAATAATATATTTCAACAGACAACTTGTAGCAAAAAAGGAGTGAGGGGTAAGGGGTAAGAAGCTCGTAAGCTTGCAAGCGTGAAAGCTTGAAAGCCCGGAGAACTTGCGATCTTAACCCATACTCTTAGTTAGAAAGACCTATGTCTCTTTGGGTATTTCACCCGGAGGAATACCAAGAGCTTCTGCAATCCCTTTGCCGTAAGCTGGGTCAGCCTTCAGGCAGTTGCCGATATGACGGAGCTGAATCTCCCGTGGCGCACCTCCGATTGCTCTCGCGGTATTTGCAAAGAGAACCTTCTGCTGGCTTGGGCTCATAAGCCGGAAGAGCTTGCCGGGCTGTGAATAGTAATCCTCATCTTCGCGATGGTTCCAGTGGTCCGCTGCCCCTTCAAGACTGAGAGGAGGTTCGGAAAATTCAGGCTGCTGCTGCCATTCTCCGTAACTGTTGGGCTCATATCCGAGCGTGCTGCCATAATTTCCATCGACTCGCATTGCGCCGTCGCGGTGGTAGCTGTGGAACGGGCAGCGGGAAGCATTGACCGGGATCAGGTGGTGGTTTACACCGAGACGGTAACGCTGGGCATCACCGTATGAAAAGAGCCGCCCTTGCAGCATCTTGTCGGGTGAAAAACTGATGCCGGGTACGATATTGGCCGGGTTGAAGGCAGCCTGCTCGACCTCGGCAAAATAGTTTTCAGGGTTACGGTTCAATTCGAGTACGCCCACTTCCATCATTGGATAATCCTTGTGGAACCAGACCTTCGTAAGGTCAAAGGGGTTGTAGGGACATTTTGATGCGTCCTTCTCCGGCATCACCTGGATGAACAGGGTCCAGCGGGGAAAGTCTTTCTTCTCGATGCTCTCATACAGATCGCGCTGGTGGCTTTCCCGGTCCTTGCCTGCGATGGCCGCAGCCTCCTCATCGGTAAGGTTCTTTATCCCCTGCTGGGTCTTCAAGTGAAACTTGACCCAGTGACGTTCGTTTTTGGCATTGATCAGGCTGAAGGTGTGGCTGCCGAAGCCGTGCATGTGACGATAGGAAGCAGGAATGCCACGGTCGCTCATGATGATGGTGACCTGATGAAGCGCCTCAGGCAGCGAGGTCCAGAAGTCCCAGTTGTTGCGGGCGCTTCGCATGTTGGTGCGGGGGTCACGCTTGACAGCGTGGTTCAGATCAGGGAACTTGAGAGGGTCGCGCAGGAAGAATACGGGCGTGTTGTTCCCCACTAAATCCCAGTTTCCCTCTTCGGTATAGAATTTCATAGCAAATCCCCGGATGTCACGCTCTGCGTCCGCAGCGCCGCGCTCTCCGGCGACAGTGGAAAAGCGGAGGAAGAGATCGGTCTTTTTCCCTGCCCCGGAAAATATTTTAGCCTTTGTATAGCGGGTAATATCATGGGTGACGGTAAAAGTTCCATAAGCGCCGGAGCCTTTGGCGTGCATACGGCGCTCGGGTATCACTTCGCGGTCAAAGTGTGCGAGTTTCTCAAGGAACCAGACATCCTGCAGGAGCGCAGGTCCACGCTTCCCGGCGGTCATAATGTTCTGGTTGTCGGCGACGGGAGCGCCTGCGTTGGTGGTTAGTTTCTTTTCTTTTGCCATAATAATCTCCTTTCCTATTGTTCAGAGCCTCGTTTTAGGTTCAATTTCCTGTTCTATCAAGCGGTGTTTCATATCCGCAATTCCTGATTAAATAATATGATATTTCTACGCTTTGTCAAGTTTATAGATATTCGTCAGTAATAAAATTGACAGTTTATAATTACATGGTAAGATTGATCTAATATAACACAATGAAAGGGGGTGAAACAGGATAAAAAAACCTTTGAGCAAAAAGGCGCTTGTGAAAGAAGCTGACTTCTGGGAAAACCTTAAAAAGACAGCAAAAGAAAATCCTGGCAGGTTATGCCACAAGTGAAAAGGCTGAAAGAGCTGAATGTTGCTGGTCCAGAAACAACACGAGCAGATATGGCGGGGCCATGTTAAATGAAATACTGCCTGCAGATACGGTGAAAGCGCTATATGAAAGGATATTCTCTGTAAATACAGGCTCCCCTGAAATAGTAACAGGCGATCCTGTTGCATCACAATCATTAACTAAAACTGACCCCGGTGATTTTGGGAATGTCCCTACAGGCGGTTGTGCTGCCGGCATATCCGGTATGACCATTCTTCCTGACGGTACCCTTGTCCCGTGCAGGCGATTACATGTACCGATAGGCAATATAAGAAAAGACTCATTGAGGGAGGTATGGGCGGCCTCGGATGTCCTGAATGCCCTGCGTGACAGGGAAGGATATAAAGGCAAATGCGACGTCTGTAATAGATGGGCTCAATGCAGGGGATGCAGGGCCATAGTAAATGCGTATTCAATATCTAAAGGAGGACACGATATTCTTGTGGAAGACCCGCAGTGTTTTATAGAGAAGCCTTAAGCTTACAGCTATCAGCTAATAGCTGTCAAACAAAAAATAGAGCAGGATAGGGGCAACCTTTATTTGCTTTGTGCAAAAACAACTATTATTGTTTATTATATGGAACTGAACAGGCGGAGATTCAATGTGCTATAGGGATCAGAAACCGGGCATTAAAGATTTCTTTACAAACTTGAAAATACCGATGCCGCTGGGCAAGAAGATCTCCTTGCTCCTCCGGAACAACGCGATCAAGATCATCAAAAGGCAGAACTGCTGCGGCCATCCGGATGAGCCCGGCTGCTGACAGTCGCAAAAATAATTTACCGGACTGGTGAAAAAATGAATGCCATCAATCGGATATTAATATTGGTCTCTAAAGATTATGAACATGCGTTTGATTAATTGATCAATCAACCTTTCAAATAAGCACGATGCCTTTGGGCAACAACCCGTAACGATCCGAACCCACTCACATTAGTCGAATATTCCTGATATATCCTTGTAATGTAAAGCGCGCCTGGTATAACATAAAGCCCGATCGCAGTTCACTAATTAGGAGTCGATCAGTGAAAATCCTGGCACATATTTACGAAGCACATAAAAAAGAATTTCTTTGCAAAATTTACAGCGAAAATAAAACTGTTTCAGCTTGTGCAAAAAGGACTGTTTTGAAAAGCAATCAGCTCGTGGCAGGCGACAAAGTTCTTTTAGAAAAAAACGGCAACGAATATCAAATAGTAGACCTTATTGACAGGACAAACGAAATCTTTCGAATGAATATTCGTGAGAGGAAAAAAAGAGTAACTGCTGCAAATTGTGATCTTGTGATTATTGCCACAAGTGTTTCAAGACCACCTTACAAGCGAGGTGTTATTGATAGATTTGCCACTAGGTCTTTTCAGTGGGATGTGCCGGCGGTCGTTATTTTCAATAAGATGGATGAATTTCAAGATGACTTTGATATTGATTTTGAGATGCGAAGATTTGAAAATCTCGGGATCGAATGTTTCGAAGTTTCTGCAAAGTATCCAGAAAATCCAACCAGATTTGGCAGAGGATCTTTCAAGGATCTCCAGAAAAAACTTGTTAACACTCAAACAATAATCCTTGGACAATCCGGTGTAGGAAAGAGCAAGTTGATCACCTCTCTTAGCGACATGGAGGTAATATTAGTAAGTAACGAGATCGGAAGGAGCGGTAAAGGGTCCCACACTACGACCTGGTCAGAAATGATTGACTGTGGAACATTCAGGATTATAGATTCTCCTGGTATCCGGTCATTTTCTCTGGATGATATTTCTCCAGAAGAGCTTATCAATTTCTTTCCAGACCTTCTTACAATATCTCTGACCTGCCAGTTCAATAATTGCCAGCATGATTCGTCGACTAAAGGGTGCGCCTTTTATGGCGGGGATACTGACCCTCAAACAGCTGATATTATTAAATCCAGACTTTCGTCTTATAAGAAAATCATGGAGGAAATCAGCGGAACTCCAGCATGGCAGAAGAAGAGCAGCTAAATAAATTCTATCTCCCCCGGTCTCTCAGAACTGTTGCAAAAAAAAACGGAGCATGGGCGGAGATGAATTTTATTGCATCTTTGTCAGCATAAGAGAGGGTTATCATCAGTCAGATAATCTTTCTTATAATCAGTAATTTTAATTGTTCAATTAAAATTACTGATTGAAGCTTCGCTTAATAAAGGATCGCTCTAAGCATCGTGGTTTTTCTAATGGGGTAAAAATTGAAACCCGGAAAAGTTGCAAATTCACTCTTAACAGTTATAATTATAATTACGTTAAAAACATTCTGTGAATCGGGATCAAACAGACAAAGATGGTGTCCTGAAAAAACTCGAAACGTCTGCTGTTGTTATATTTGATCAAATCGATATATTTTGAGGAGGAAAATACATATGGACTTAAAAAGCTATTTTGAGAATACCCATGGCACGGGCGTTATTGCTACGGCCGACTCAGAAGGGAAGGTGAATACGGCTATATATTCAAGACCACATGTTTTTGATGACGGAACAGTTGCCTTCTTAATGCGTAAGAAACTGACCCATAATAATCTTCAATCCAATCCATATGCTTCATTCCTCTTTCACGAAAGCGGCCCCGGATACAGCGGCCTGAGACTCCATCTGAAAAAAATAAAGGAAGAGACGGATTCTCCGCTTATAGCGAAGATGACCAGAGGGAATCTTACGCCTGAAGAGGATAAGGCAAAGGGGCCCAAGTATCTGGTGCATTTTAAGGTCGAAAAGATACTGCCGCTTATAGGAAGCGGGGAGGTTGCTGTTGAAATTTACTGAAAGGAGCGTAAAAAGGAAATTCCTTCATTCTTCATTGCTCATTGTTAATTGATTTCACCCCACCATATCAAACTCCCTTACCCTTAGTTCCACACCGATTTCTTCTGCGATCTTTCTGCATTTCTCAATATTAATGCCCGGTACCTTAACCACTGTTGCTTTAACTTCAGGAATGACCTTTACAGCTTCCTTCAAAAAAGAGATCACACCTGCATAAGCTCCCTTTATAGTGGGCTTGCAGGTTTTTTCATATTTCTTTGCGTCCTCTGCGTCAAGGCTTACAGAGATACTGTCAACGATCCCCAGAAGTTCCGGGAGTATGTTCCTGCCGTGAATAAGATTGCCCTGACCGTTGGTGTTTATCCTGACTTTGCCGCCGTTTTCTTTTATCCATTTTGAGACCTTTTTGACAACATCAAGTCTCAAAAGCGGCTCGCCGATACCGCAAAAGACAATTTCTTTGTAAGCTTTCGGGTCTTTTATGGCCTTGATTATCTGCAATGCCGAAGGCTCTTTTTCGAGTCTCAGATTATGTCCTTTAACATAACTGGTCCTTGACTTCACGCAAAACCCGCATTTGTTTGTGCATTTGTTCGTAATGTTCAGATAAAGGGAGGCCCGTATCTTGTAAACTATTTCACCATGTTCGTGGAGCTTCCCTATCCTGAACAGCCTCATTGCGTTAAGAGTGGTAATTCTTGAAAGGTCTGAAGCGCTTATGCCCCTGATCGCGGCAATAGCGTTCGCTGTATATTTCAGAAATGAAGGTTCGTTTCTTTTGCCTCTCATCGGCACAGGGGCCAGATAAGGCGCGTCTGTTTCTATCAATAAAAAATCGTCCGGGATAAAAGCCGCAATTTCTCTCAGCTCTTTTGCGTTCTTGAATGTCACCGGCCCCGCGATGGAAATATAAAACCCCAGTCCCATGACATCTTTTGCCATCTCCAGGTCTCCTGAAAAACAGTGAAGGACCCCGGCTACATCCGTCGCCTCTTCACGCAGTATGCGTATGGTATCATTCTTTGCTTCCCTGCTGTGAACTATGATCGGAAGGTCCGCTTCTCTTGCAAGGGCGATCTGTTTTCTGAAGGCCTCTATCTGGACTCCCTTTGGAGAATGCAGGTAATGATAGTCGAGCCCTATCTCTCCCACAGCAACAACTTGCGGATTTTTTATCCACTCTTGCAATTCATTGTATAACTGAGCATCAAGTGTACTGGAATTATGAGGGTGGATACCGGCAGCGGAGAACACATTGGGATATTTCCCCGATAATTCAAGCCCTTTGATGTTGCCATCCCTGTCAGAACCTGCATTTATTATATATTTTATATGGGTGTCTTCGGCGCGTTTTATGACCTTTTCCCTGTCATCATCGAATGCATCCATCTCGAGATGACAGTGGGTATCTATTAATTCAGTTATCATTCAATTTGTAAAATTCTACCTCTAACTCCTTAGTTGCTAATATTTAATGTTAGTGAAAAAATGGGATTTTGTCAAAGCCATGACCTTGTAATTTTCTGTTAAATATGGTAATTTTTCAGATTATTAAACATAAGGGGGAGTCATATGAAAGATGCCGATATAATAAGTATGTTAAGGATCGAAAGCGATGAATTCAGAAAGATCGAGGAAGATCACAGGCAGTTGGATAAAGACCTTGATGAGATGAATAAAAAGAAATATCTCACACCGGATGAAGAAGTGGAGAAAAAGAGGATGCAGAAGCAGAAACTTCAATATAAAGACCGTATGGCCCAGCTTATCAGGGAGCACAGCAAGAGTAACAATTAATTTTAAAGTTATTTCATTCTAGCTTGTCGGGTAACCCCCTCTTTCCCCCTTAATATAAGGGGGATGAAAGGGGGTTTAAAAGGATTCCGGTCAAGCCGGAATGACAGTCCCGCAGCAAGATTGAACGGGACATTCAGATTAGAAAAATGAAAAGCAACGCAATTAAAAAAGGACTTGAAAGACTGCCTCACAGGGCCCTGCTATATGCCACAGGAATTCCAGAGACAGAAATGGACAAGCCTTTTATCGGAGTGGCAACGAGCTTCACTGATATAATCCCCGGACATATAGGAATGCGCGACCTTGAAAGGTTTATTGAAAAGGGAATTCATACCGGCGGCGGTTATCCATTCTTTTTCGGCATCCCCGGGATCTGCGACGGTATTGCAATGGGACACAGCGGGATGCATTACAGCCTGCCCTCAAGGGAATTGATAGCGGATATGATCGAAACCGTTGCGGAAGCACACCAGTTCGACGGCCTGGTGCTTCTTACTAACTGTGATAAAATTACTCCGGGAATGCTTATGGCTGCAGCAAGGGTTAATGTCCCTTCTATAGTTGTGACTGCAGGACCTATGTACTCAGGACATCTGAGGGGAAAGCGGCTTTCTCTTGTGAACGATACCTTCGAAGCTATAGGTAAATACAAAAAGGGATTGCTAAAGGCTTCCGAGCTTAAAGACCTTGAGATGTGTGCGTGCCCCGGCGCAGGTTCCTGTCAGGGCATGTATACTGCAAACACAATGGCGTGCGTAACCGAATCTCTCGGTATGAGCCTTCCCGGCTGTGCAACGTCCCTTGCAGTATCTGCTAAAAAACGGAGGATCGCCTTTCACAGCGGCAGCAGGGTCGTTGAGCTTGTGAAAAAGAATATTACGCCGAAAAAGATAATGAACCTGAATGCATTTAAAAACGCAATCACAATTGATCTGGCCCTTGGAGGCTCGACAAATACAGCCTTGCATATTCCTGCTATCGCGCACGAGGCAGGAGTTCCTGTGACTTTGGAGCTGTTCGATGAGATAAGCAGGAGAACGCCTCATATAGCAAACATGCTCCCGGGAGGTTCACATTATCTTGAGGACCTGGAATTTGCCGGCGGGATACCCGCGGTGCTCAAAAGGTTAAGATCAAGCCTCAAAAATGTTGATACATTATCAGGCAAAAAAATATATCAGATAGCTGACGAGGCTGAGATCGCAGATGCGGAGGTCATCAGACCGCTTGACAGAGCGTACCGCAAAGAAGGCGGCATCGCGGTCTTACGCGGGACCCTTGCACCGGAAGGCGCTGTTGTGAAGCAGACTGCTGTCAGTAAAGAAATGATGAAGATCAGAGGCAGGGCCAGGGTGTTTAATTCAGAGGAAGAGACCATGAAGGCCATACTTGCCGGCAAAATAAAATCGGGTGATGTAGTGATAGTCCGCTATGAAGGGCCCAAGGGGGGCCCCGGTATGAGAGAGATGCTCAGTCCGACTGCTGCTATCGCGGGAATGGGATTAAGTGAGTCCGTAGCGCTGATCACCGACGGCCGTTTCTCCGGCGGAACCAGAGGGCTGTGTATCGGTCATGTATCCCCTGAGGCGATGGAAGGCGGGCCGATCGCGATAGTTAGAAACGGTGATATGATAGATATCGATATCGCAAAAAGAAAACTGGATTTACTCCTTTCAGAGAAAGAAATAAAGAAGAGATTTAAAACACATAAACCGATCAAACCCAAGATAAACAAGGGCTGGCTTGCAAGATATGCAAAATTGGTGACATCAGCAAGTACCGGAGCGGTAATGAAATCGTAGGGGCGGGTTTAAAACCCGCCCGTTCATGTAGGGGCGAACGGGTCGTTCGCCCTTTTCAAGATTCATTATTAAATATTTATTTGGAGATAAAATGAAAAAAAACGGCGCAGAGATACTGATTGAATGTCTTAAAAGAGAGGGTGTAAAGCACATCTTCGGTTATCCCGGAGGTGTTGTTCTGAATATTTTTGACACTCTCTATGATGAAAAAGATATAGAGCTTTTTCTCACAAGGCATGAACAGGGAGCAATACATGCGGCTGACGGTTACGCGCGGGCCAGCGGAAAGGTCGGCGTTGCCATTGTTACATCAGGCCCCGGGGCAACAAACACTGTAACAGGCATAGCCACTGCCGCAATGGATTCTATCCCGATTGTTGTGTTTTCAGGTCAGGTGCCGACTAAATTAATTGGCAACGACGCATTTCAGGAAGCCGATATTGTGGGAATAACCAGACCCTGCACAAAACATAATTTTCTTGTGAAAGATGTGAAGGAACTTGCACAGACTATCAGGGAGGCATTTCATATAGCTTCTACAGGAAGACCCGGCCCCGTTTTAATCGACCTGCCAAAGGATGTTACGGCAGTATCAACTGAATTTGTATGGCCTGAAGAAGTGAAGATAAGGAGTTATAATCCTACATACCACGGAAATAAGTATATGATCAATCAGGCCGTGCAAATGATAGCACAGGCAAAAAAGCCGGTTATCATGGCTGGCGGAGGAGTGATCTTATCAGGGGCGGCAAAAGAACTGAGAGAGTTGGCAGAGCTTACGAAAATTCCTGTTACCATGACGCTGATGGGGCTTGGAGGATTTCCTGGCACCAGTAAACTTTCAATGGGAATGTTAGGCATGCACGGCACATTTTATGCGAACACCGCAGTTCAGAATGCTGACCTTCTCATTGGTATCGGCGTAAGGTTTGACGACCGCGTTACAGGGAGAACAGAGGCATTTGCTCCGCATGCAAAAATAATGCAGATCGATATTGACCCGACATCAATCAGGAAAAATGTGAGAGTAGACCTTCCCGTAGTTGGAGATGTAAAAAACGTATTAAAGGACATCATTAAAGTAATCAAGGAATTAAAAGAACAGCAGTGGGGCGCCATCAGAAATGCATGGCTGAAACAGATAGAGAAATGGAAAGAGGAAAGGCCCCTCACCTACAGGTTTGATAAAAATATTATTAAGCCCGAATTTGTTGTGGAAAAGATATATGAAGTCACAAAAGGTGAAGCGATCATATGTACAGAGGTAGGGCAGAACCAGATGTGGGCTGCTCAATTTTATAAATACGACTATCCAAGGAGATGGTTATCCTCCGGTGGACTCGGAACAATGGGTTACGGCTTCCCGGCGGCAATAGGCGCCCAGATTGCATGTCCTGACAAGGTAATATTTGATATCGCCGGCGACGGAAGCATACAGATGAATATACAGGAACTGGCAACGGCAGTAATTAATAAACTGCCAGTCAAAGTGGCGATCCTGAACAATGGTTATCTGGGGATGGTAAGGCAGTGGCAGGAATTGTTTTTTAAAGAGCGTTATTCGCATACACATCTTGATAACGGGAATCCTGATTTCGTCAAGGTTGCTGAGGCCTATGGCGCAGTTGGATTAAGGGCGACAAAGCCGGAGGAAGTAGAGCCTGTTATTAGAGAATCCTTAAAGATAAAAAACAGGCCAGTATTCATGGACTTCGTTGTGGACTGGAAGGAAAAAGTATATCCGATGGTCCCGGCAGGGGCATCAATAGATGAAATGATCTTTGAAGAAGAGGAAAAGAAGGAAGTAAAGAAACTTAAGGCAGTGAAATAAATAACTGTTCAAACGGTTCAATTAGTTTGATTAGTTTAAAGCAGAGGAGATTACATGCGTCATACGATATCAGTTCTTGTAGAAAATAAATTCGGGGTCCTTTCGAGGGTCTCAGGGCTTTTCAGCGGGAGAGGTTATAATATCGAAAGCCTTTCTGTCGGGGAAACCATTGACCCTGCAATTTCCATTATGACTATCGTAACAACCGGTGATGATCAGGTAGTTGAGCAGATAACCAAACAACTCAACAAGCTTATCGATGTCATCAAGGTCACGGATTACATGGAGGTTGACCATGTCGAGAGGGAGATGGTTCTCATCAAAGTTGCACCGAGAAAAGATGACAAGACAGAGGTACTGCAGCTTACGGAAATATTCAGGGGCAGGATCGTTGATTCAGGGCCTTCAACATATACGATAGAGATTACAGGGAATGAAGGCAAAATAAATGCATTTATCGAACTCGTCAAGCCCTTTGGCATCAAAGAATTCGTCCGCACCGGCAAAGTCGCGATTGCTCGTGAAGGATTAAAGAAGGGAAAGTAGAGCAGGTAAGCGCCTTCGATAAACTCAGAGTAAGACGACTTGTCATGGAGAGTGAGGGGAGTAAAGAATTTACTATAATAAAGGAACTTTAAATCCTGCTTGTCTGAAATGTTCATCAAAAGTAAGCGCTTGCTTTAATCCGAATTCATCCATAGTTACAAATGAGAAACAGTCAATCATACCCCATGATTTATCCGAACGTTTTTTATAAAGTGACAGGGATTTTTCAAATCTATTAGAAGTTAATGGAACAACTGATGTTAAAGGGTCCTCCTGAATTTTATCTATTATTTTTATGGCAAGCGGTCGTTGAGGCGGAAGACACAGGCTGTTGGCAAGCTCAAAAAGAACAAGTTGAGTAGTAAAAAAAGGTCCTTGAAAGTTATTGGAAGCTTCTACTGCAATATTATGTAAATTATCTCTTTTGTTGATAAGCGCTATGAAATAACCGGTATCGAGGAATATACCTTTCATTTCTTGGGTAAGCCGTAAAGATAATGGTCATGTTTTTTCGAGAAGTCTTTTGGGATATCAACATCAACTGCAATATCTGCCAGTTCAGACAAAAGAGCGGACGTTTTCACGGCAGTTTTTTTACGGGTCTTTAAAGACTTGATGAACTTTTCAATTTCATTTAGCATATCAGACGGAAGGATGTCTATTTCTTTTTTGATTTTTTCTGCTTTAATCATAAAAACTTAACTCCTGTTTTTTTATAATTTTAACATAAAAGATTGTTTTATGAGAACAACAAGCGGAAATGCATATTCTTACCGGAGCATGTTTTAATTTTGTAATGAATCGACCGGTTTGCTTGCTGTTTAAAATCTTCAGCTATAATTTATTCCTCTGGTCACCGATAACACCAACAAATATTCAAAACTCAAGTTGTGAGAATGTATTGATTACGCAGAATAATGTTCAGTGTCAAACGAAGTTAATAAAAAGCATGACTTTTCGCATGTATCAATAAATCAAAACTTTGTACAGCAAAGGTTGTTTGCAGATTAATATCCAATTGTAGGGGCGGGTTTCAAACCCGCCCCTACGGTTAT
>JAGVGM010000351.1 GCA_020057065.1 Thermodesulfovibrionia bacterium | reverse complement strand
TGTTCCATAATCGCCTCCTATCTGATAGCTTAACAGCTAACAGATTATAAGGCAATTTAATCGTTTTTGCAAATATCCAACTTTTATGTCGCAGACCCTATTACTCCGCTTGAAACTCCTCTAATAAAAAATATTGTTTATGATAAAATTGGTGATAGTTTTTTTATGTTGATAAAGATGAAAGAGGGGCAGTAATGCGGCTTATATAAAGAATGCACTCATTATCCCTCACATGAAGGTATATTAAAGCTTATGCCAAGAATCTTCGACAATATAGAAAAATCTTTACTTCCCGCCTTACAGGAAGTGTAGTTATAAAAATATATGAATTAACCGGGTTAGATAATATTAACGGATAGTCTTTTTTAACTCGAGATAAGTGTCTTTGCTGTTCTCTTTTTGTGAGAATTCTTCTTTAAATATCTCGACAGGAATTTTTTCGACCAGCCTCAATACACGCTTAAGGTCATCGGTCACCGGAAAAAGCTCAACATATCCGTCTTTGATCCCATAAGGGTACCAGAATGTTTCCAGAACACATTCCCTGAAAGTGGCCCCCCCTCCTAAATTGCTATTGCTTCTTTTTACGTATATGCTTTCAGCTAATGTAATATCACTCATAAGGGGTCCTTTCTGTATTTTCAATATTAATAAATCAATTCAAAGTAATGTTAATAATATTATCGGAATAATATCAAAACATCTTTATTATTGTCATTTCTCCAGAGGCCTGTTAAGCAGGCCGAACCTCCTGTCAAGAGATTCTGCAAAAATATGATCAAGGTGTTCTGCGGAATCAGGGTGATATCCGAGAACCTTATCCCAGACATCCCAGCGCTCCATGCATAAATATACCAGATTGTTTGTTGAAATGTGTCTCCTCAATGCATTGTAAAGAAGTTTGTACATATTCACCCTCAGCGGTTTTACATATCGCATTTTCGCATCATCTCCCAGCACCATCTCTGCACATGTGAGCATGTTGTCCGGGTAGTTGTTTTCCATCTTTTTCTTCATTTCCGGATTAAAGCGGAGGCTTCCTATCGATATCCATGCAACTCTGTCCGGAGTTACCGCATTAAACACCTGATCCACGAGTTTTTCATAATCATTTTCACATCCTGCATAAAGGATCATGGGGTCAAAATGCAGCCCGGTCAGATAGCCTGCGAGCGCTGTTTTATGCATAGCTGAAAGGCGGTCTTCAAGAGAGGCAGTCCGGTGTTCTTCGGTTTTAATTATGTATTCAGTGTTTAATGACCATGAGACAACGGTTTTCCCTTTGTGGTCAAGCTTCAATATCGGATCTACGCAGGCTGATTTTGTCTTAAGCTCAAGGATAGCGTTATCCAGATCGGCGAATGCCTGAATAAGCTTTGCAGCCTGTCCGGTCCTGTCTTCCAATGCCAGGCTGTCGCCAAGCTCCCACGTTCCGATGCGGAACAGCCTCTGCGGTTCCCTGCTGATCTTGGCTTTTACTTCTTCCATCAGTGTATCGATATTTTTTACCGATTTAGTAGCCCCGTCATTCAGATAGTTCTGGAGAAAACAGTAAGAACATTCAAACGGGCAATTATGTACCGATCTCAAGACTTGCACATTGCAGCAAATGTACTTTCTGTTGAAAGTGGCGCAGGCGCCCATGGCCTCCCCTTTCTTGGGGATAGCCTGAATTTCTTTTTTCCCGTCTTTGAAGTTTAAGGTGTTCATGGGGTACACACCCCTAACCCCTCTTGATAGAGGGGAATAAATTTCCCCCTTTGAAAAAGGGGGATTAAGGGGGATTTTGAAAACAATTTATTCTCAAAGCTCATCCAGAATATCCTTCACAATTTTTCCCACCTCTGGTGAATCCAGTATTTTCAGCAAACCTTCAAATTGACCATGGTCATGCAGGCGGACTGCAATTCCCACATTCTTATTTTCAAGCGTCCTGTCCCAGTTCACAGAAATGCTTTCCGGCAAATTCAGTTGTGAAACCTTCTCCTCTATTCTCGTATTTATTTCAGAGAGAACCGGGAAGCGTTTTGCATGAATTAATTTTCTCAGCCGCTCTGTTTTATCGCGTGGGCTCATGGACGATTGTATGACTTCCTGAACTTCGTTCTCCAAAACGAGATCTTTGATCGTCCTGTGTTGCGCCCTCATGTGATCTTTCAGATTTGAAGCAAGCTCATTCATTGTGGAAGCTGTTAATTGAATGCCGGACCGCCACTGCATCAGTTGTAAAAGAATATCTTCAGGATAATATGAAAGATTCAGTATCTGCTTCATCGAAATTTTCTTTTCATGGCAGAATAATTTAATTTCCTCCGGCAGATTATTGATGCGATCACAGTCTTTGAGAAATTCAATATACGGTTTGAATCCAAACTGAATACAGAGTGAACTCAGTATCCATGATTCCGGAGCCGACACCGTCACGGCAAAACAGATGAATAAAATTTTATTTATAACGCTCTGCCCGATCTCCTGTCAGAGAGGATCAATGTGATAATATCTGAAACCGGCGTTGATCCCGGCAGGATGATCGAGCTGATCTTTTCCGCCCGGGTTTGCCTTGCAAACTCTATACGTTTCTTCCCGTCGATCAGGTGAAGCATTCCATCCGTGTCCATGCAAATTATAACAGGATGCAGAATTCCAAGATGTTTGAACGAATCTTCTGTCGACGCTTTATGGAGGTCTGACTCAAAAAGAAAGCCTTTGAGCGAGAAGAGGCTTTTATCAACAAGTATATCGTTTATATTTATTAGAACAGATGACATTGCAAGAAATATTTTACATGATGAGGTTGTTAAACAGTAGGGGCGGGTTTGAAACCCGCCCTTACAATGATCTCAGCATCTCCCTGCACTCAGCTGCATCTTCCCATTTCTGTCTCTTTTCATATCCCTGTATCAGGATATTTAACTTGTTCCCGGCAACAACAATCATCTTCTGCCTGAAGTCCTGATCCGTCTCTTTTTTCAGCAGATTCATCAGGGACCGTACTCTGAACATGTCCATCGCGGGATATTTTCGGGACAACTGATCTTCGTGTCCGCCGTATTTTATTACAGAAAAAGATGGTTCAAGTCCGACAGGGTGATTCCTTGATATTTTCAGACACAGGTCATAGTCCTCACACACGGGCAGGTTTTCATCGAACAGCCCGTATCTTTCGAGCAGAGATTTCTTTACAAGAACACCTGATGGAGAGACAAGACATCTTTCAAGGGATTGCTCCCATATCCAGCCCTCAGGCTTTTTGTGATGTTTGCAGGGGTTGACCCTCTTTCCGTTCCTTATCCACATTTCCTCCGGCTGCAATATCTGATAGAAAGGATACCGCAAGAGATAGGTAATCTGGTTCTTCAGTTTATCTTTTTCCCATGAATCATCGGAATCAAGAAATGCTATCCATTCTGTTTTTGCATGTTTAACCCCTTCATTCCTCGCCTTTGAAGGCCCTGAATTCTCCGGCAAGGAAAGGCACGTCAATCCATCACCGCAGCTTTTCAGTATTTCCTGTGTTTCATCAGTTGAAGCATCGTTAACAACTATGATCTCTTCAGGCGGATGAGATTGAGACAATATGGAATCTATCGCGCGCCTGATAGTCTGCTGCCTGTTAAACACAGGCATTACAACGGTAACCCGGGACCGGTTCTCATAAATTTCAATAAATGAAAAAAGGTTTTTAAAATTTTCAATAAACAATTCAATATTTTTGTTAAAGTCGGCAAAGGCGCTGCTGTCCGGGTAGTCGGCGCTGAACTTCAGGCAATGAAAATTTATTCCCGCGTCATGAAAAACTTTTGCCTGTATGTAACATTCCATATCAATGGCAGCATGTTTTTTCAATGTGTCCGGAATATTACCGATGAATGCTTTTTTAACACTTATCAACGAATGAATATCAGTAATTTTTTCAGGATATGGGATCGGCAGTCTCGTATCGAGCGCCAGCCGCTCCCCCTCTTCATTTTCAACATATGCAGGTCTTACCCATTCGCCGGTCTGATTTTTTTTGTGTATTAAACCGCAGGTGCCTACGTTGAGAACAAACAAAGGGTTTAAATTATCCTTTATCCATAATGCCGTTTCTTCACTTGCCGTATGACCCGCACCTGTGATCACAACTAAAGTTCCGGCATTCATACTTACCTGTTTGCTCATAGCCCCGGATCTAAGAGCTGCAATGGTATGAACAGGAATATGGTGTGATACAAGCCAGTCTGCCGGCGTTTCTTTTTTAAGGGCGATGGTAACGACGAGTTTGATATCTGGGGCCTGAGGTTTTCTCATTATTGAATGGTGCGAGAGAGGGGAGTTGAACCCCTACGGTATTACCCACTGGATCCTAAGTCCAGCGCGTCTGCCAGTTCCGCCACTCTCGCTGCATGTAATTTTAAAGGATTTTTTGCTACTTGGTCAAATACTCTAAACCTCAAGTATAGTAAAATTGTAACAATTATCCAAGACTTCTACGCCTGATCTTAGGCTTTCAGGAAAGATTATTTCTATAAAAAATGACTTAAGATTTCGGACTTGGGGATTTTCGTTAAATCAAAAGAGATGTTCTTATCAAGTTTGGCTTTTACCGTCGGCTCCAATTTTTGGATGATCTCTTTGTTGATTCTTTCTCCGGCTGCCAAATACCATTTTTCACAATCGTCTTTTTTTATTAAAGTGTTGATATTCAGTGCAATAATTTTTACCAGTTTTTTCCTGATGTCAGATTCAAGATGGTGAGGTTCTCCGTATCCCTTTGCAACTTCACCTTTTCCGCCCCCTCCCACGAATCTTCCTGCTATATCACTTAATTTTTCTCCCAACTTAAGATGTCCTTCAATAGAATCATAACTTTCGATCAATTCGATTTTGGGGCTTGCAATGGGATCCATGGTGACTTTATACGCTTTAAAATGTCCTAAATCAACCGTGATTATTATTATGCTCATAATATTCCTTTCATATCAGAAGTAAAATGATTTGTTAGTCCCTATAAAGGGATTATACCTCTAAATTCTATGATTGCAACATCGTTCTTGTTCTTCTTCACAAGGGCTCTGTGGTACTGCGGGTCCAAGGAACTAAAAAGTTTTTGAAAATAATGAGGTACGGTGGTTAATTGTTTTGAATCACTCAGATGAATCATACTTTAATGACCGTGTCCGCGGCCGTGCTTATTCTCCTTATGCTCCTCTTTTCCCGGGTGACCCCCTTGCTTCTTCCATTGCCCGTAAGGGATGTGCTTTTCCTTCTCATAGACTTTCCGGTAATCCTTCGGGACCCGGGATACATGGGCAGGGACATAGCGTTTATTCACGCCCCCCCACGGCCCGTTATAAGCCCTTGCGCGGTACCAATGGCTGCCCCTCGGAGACCACCAGTAGCCGTTATAGAAGAATATGTCAATATCCGGGAGGGGAACGAAAAAAACCATGGAACCGGGGATCATGACCACTTCCGGGGGGGCGGCGACCACGATCGGCGGGGGACCGATGTTGATGTTGACATTTACCTCTGCCGATGCCTTTTTCGTCCCTCCAAAAGCAAATAATGCCCCGACAAGTACAAACAGTCCCAACACTCCGTAAATACTTTTTTTCATTTCTTCCTCCCTGGCGGCAACAGGCCGCATTTCTGAGATTTATTTATTAAAATGTACAGGCTGGATTTTGAAAAGCGGCCTGCACTGTCAATTGTGCAATTTAATATCGATCCTTCTCAAATATTTTTCAGGTCTCACAAAATTCTTCCCTTCGAAGCTGATTGAACAGCTATTAGGATAACATATCAGAATCCCAGAGACACCCCCATGCCATAGGACTCAACCTTATTATTGTAAAACTGGCCGCGTGGATCATACCCCTTGTACCACTGAGCCATGACGCGCAGGCGACGGTGCCCCGGGTTGGGCTGACCGAACTCAAGGCCGGCCTTGACACTGGTATCTATGGCCCAATTATGCTCCTCGAAGCTCTTCAAGTCCACCCCGCCAACCGGCCTGCCGTTCCACGCAAGCGGCTTACTGCCGCGATATTCTATCCCCCAGTGGGCGCTCACAGGCTTTAGATCCCCCGGTTCCTTGTGGATCAGGTACTCACCGCCGCCGTACCCTCGCCATCCGCGCCATTCGCGGGAATAGATGAGCTCAATGGCTTCGTAGCTGAGGTTGACCCGTTCCGGAGGATTAACACTCTGGAGGAATTCATCCCCCAGGTGCGAGCTCTGGTGATAAATGCGGAAGCGGAGTGAATTGTCGCCGTATCGGTAGGTGGCAGGAATGCCGATGGTGTAATCTGCGTTGATGAGGTCAGAGGAAGAGGTGTCCAGGTTGAACTGGGCAAACAGGCCGCCTTCCACGTTCAGTTGCAGGCCGTCACCCTCACGGCTGCCGAAGAACCTGTACATGCCGAATGTCTCTCCGAAACCGACTGATGCCATGGTGTATCGTACACCCGGTGATGTGAAACGGTCGATATTGATA
>JAGVGM010000220.1 GCA_020057065.1 Thermodesulfovibrionia bacterium | reverse complement strand
TCTGGTCTGGACAACACCCCTATAAAGCAGAGAGAGCAGGAAAAAAGGAAACAGTATTACTTCTATATATTTTTTGTTATGTCGCTGCCAAATAATCCTTTCAAAAAAACTTCTGAGATTCATAGGTTAGTACCAGGAAACACTCCCTCTAAGTCTTGATAGATACTGCCGAACTGGTCTAAGGCGGATTCAAGGTTTTCTGCAATATCCCTTGCAAGTACATCAGGGTCTGGAAGGCTTGCAGAGTCTTCAAGGGTCTCGTCTTTCAACCAGAATATATCAAGACTTACCTTATCTCGCTGTATAATTTCATTGTTCGTAAATGACTCGATAATCGCCAACCCGAATACGCCAATCATTCTTTGAGCCTGAGACCTTACGAGACACCCAGAGGGTCTTGGATTCTGAGCTAATGCCTTAATGGGAAAGATGAGACGGTGGAAATCTTCTGCAGAAAGCCGTTTGAGATCCCGTTCTGCGGATCGTTCAACATAGACCTCATACACTTGTCTGATACTCCTTCAGGAAATCTTCAAGTTTTCTAAACTTGAGTGGCTTTTTTCTCATCTCCTCAAGCATTCTTAAGTCCTCCACATCTTCCAGCCGCTCTAACATCTCTTGATATTCATCAATATCAAGGATGACCGCCGTCGGTTTACCTTCTTTAAGGACAAGTTCAGGAGCTTTTCTCTTGGTCCTGCCTTTCATATCTTTACCTCCATGGCTTCAAGGTTTATCATATTCAATATCTTTCAGATTCCTCTGTCTTATCCGGTTCTTCTTATTTTTTTCTAATAGGGTTCTCTCAGCTTTGATTCTCTCAAGCAACTTATCCGTCGGTTCATCAGTTGGGTCTTGCGGCACTAACTTTCCTTCAAATGCCTTTTTCAAAATGCTCTGTCTTAATCTCTCCGCCTGCTTAAGACTCTCTTCCACAACCTTTTCAACCTCATCAGCCACTGAAAAATGCCTCTCAATTTCTTCAACGACTTTGTGCTGTTCGGGGAGTGGGGGAAGTGGGATAGTTATTTGTGAAAGGGTTTGGGCGTTGACATTTGGTTGTCCTATTCCAAGTTTACCCTTACTTATCTGTCTCCAATAGTCTGTGGATTGGAAAAAGCTATAAATGAATTTTTTGTTAACGCTATTGTTAAGGATAATTCTTATTAAATATGAAGCGAACACTGATTCAGGAACGTTTCCGACTATTAAGAAACTTTTTTCCACAGTTGCACCAGTTCTTGCAAAAACTAAATCACCATCTTTTAAAAGGTATTTTTGTTTTTTTGATTCATCGATTTTACAGTAAGGAACCGCATCCCAGTTGACTGAATTATTTTGGATATCGGTAATTCTCAATAATTTTGGGCCAATATTTTCTTCTGAGGCGCTTACAGTATACCCATAGTGAATGCTATCCGAAGTATGACCAACTCTCGTCCACACCCATCCCTCTGGCAATTCAGGCAAATCCTTTTGCAGAGGCAGTGCTTTCTCCTGCCCTGTATTTTGTACAATCACAAGGTTTGCCCCCAAATTTTTCCGCCATTCCTCTGTCAATTTTCCTTCAAAGGCATACTTCAAAACCGCCTGCCGATAACGCTTTAACTGTGCCTTTACTTTCTTTAACGCCTCAACCCCTGCATCCAGCTTTGTAAAAAGCTCCTCAATCTTGGCAACGATGCGGTGCTGTTCGGGCAGCGGGGGGAGAGAAATCACAAATTCCTTTAGCACATCTCCTGTAATGGCATCAAATGTTGTTCCTGTTCTTTTCCCCACCAAACTATGCTTGAATGCACGCATCAAATAAAGTATAAAAAGCGTTTCAATGCCACCTAACCCTCGAATAGCAGCAAGTCCTCTTCCTATGCAAGATTTCTCTGGGCAGATGTTAGTTGGCCCAACAGGAGCCCTAACCGAAACTAGGACATCCCCTTTTTCTGCTATTTTCTTTGGTGTTGAACACCACTTTTGGGGAATAGGATAAATATTGCCAAATTCTAATTTCCCTTGATAAAAAGGGAGCCCATTTCCATTTTCGTTATAAGTGGATGATGAGGGCGATTGACCAAGAACTATTTCAGATATTTCCCATAGCCTCGTCCACAACCAGCCTTCAGGAAGCTCAGCTAACTTATTTATTTTATTCGTCACGCCACCAGCACCTCACTCAATTCGCCTAAAACCCTAATAAGTTGGCTTGCCCAATCTTCTTTTGAAAGATTATTTTGTTTTCTAATCATCATAATCCTTTCGGATTTTTTCAAAGATCGGCTTTAGGACAGGGATTCTTTCCTTTACAACATTCCAGATGATTTTAAGATCAACTCCAAAGTATTCATGTATTACTTTATCCCGCATACCTGCCATTTCCCGCCATGGAATTTCTGGATATTTCCGTCTTATTGGAGCAGGTATATGTTTAACCGCCTCTCCTATAATCTCAAGGGCTCTCACCACTGCAAAGATAGTCTTTTCATCTTTAGTAAATTCATCAAAATTCATGTGCTCCAAAAATCTCATCGCCTTTTCCATTGAATCTGCAATGTCATCAATATAATCTTTATATTCTCTTCTCATAGATATACCACCTCTTCTAAGATGCGTTTTCCTATCCTTGGTTTTAAAGCAGTTTTCATGACGAGATCAACTTTAATACCTAAAAGGTCGCTCAGGTAATTTTCAAGTTTTATGAATGTCAAAAGATCCATCTTTGAATCTGGCATAAAGTCAATCAGAATATCAAGATCGCTTTTTTTCTTCTGCTCACCTCGAAGATAGGAACCGAAAACGCCTATTTCTTTGACCTCATATTTTTCCTTTAAATACTCCTTTTGACCTTCCAGAGTTTGCTTTATCTGATTTAGCTTTCTCATGCCAAACCTCCATTATTTCACGCCGCCAGCACCTCATTTAACTCTCCAAGAATTATATCAGCTTT
>JAGVGM010000151.1 GCA_020057065.1 Thermodesulfovibrionia bacterium | reverse complement strand
TGTTCCATAATCGCCTCCTATCTGATAGCTTAACAGCTAACAGATTATAAGGCAATTTAATCGTTTTTGCAAATATCCAACTTTTATGTCGCAGACCCTTTGATTAATGTATTTTTATTCCCCGCTGCCCCACAAACGCGGGTCGAGGGCGTCCCTGAGACCTTCCCCGACTAGATTGTAACTTAGAACTGTTATTAAAATGGCAATCCCCGGAAAAACCGAAAGCCACCATGCTATCTCAATATTGTCCTTGCCTAACGTTAATATATTGCCCCAGCTTGGAATTGGAGGTTGAATGCCGATGCCAAGAAAGCTCAATGCTGATTCCACAAGTATTGCGCTTGCAACACCGAGAACAGCTGAAACAAAGACCGGAGCCATACTATTTATCATTATATGTCTAAAGATGATCCGCATGTCGCTTGCACCCAACGCCTTTGCAGCAAGCACAAATTCCCTCTCCTTCAATGATAAGAATTCCGCCCTGACCAAACGGGCCACGCCCATCCATGAAGTAAGGCCGATAACTATCATGATGTTCCATATACCCGGCCCTATAAAGGCGATTACCGCGAGGATTAGAAAGAATGTTGGTATGGCAAGCATGATGTCAATGATCCTCATAATTATCATGTCTGTCCACTTACCGTAATAGCCGGAAATCCCTCCGATGAGCATCCCGATAGCAGTAGCTATACCTACCGCGACAAAACCAACTGATAATGAAATACGGCTTCCATAGATCATTCGTGACAGCACATCCCTGCCGAGGTCGTCAGTGCCGAGCGGGTGGTTTACTCCTGGAGGCTCGAGGATATGTTTCCTGTCTATCTCACTCGGATCATAAGGAGAAATAAGAGCTGAAAGGATCGCGATCGCGAACAGGAGCATCACAACGATCCCGCCTGATATAGCAAGCTTGTTTCTTTTAAACCTTTTCCAGAACAATATTCGTGAAGCAGTCATATTTTTATTAGTTCAAAAGTGCAATAGTCCAAAAGCGACCATGAAAGGCAAGGAACTTCTGCACTTTTGCTCTTCCGCTCTTTTGCACTATCTTGCCCTTATCCTCGGATCCGCAAGCATGTAACCTATATCTGCCAGCAGATTCCCGAATAAAGTTAATATCCCGGTTGTTGTCAAAAGTCCCATCACAAGGGGATAGTCCCTTGTCATTACACTCATGTAAAACAGTTGTCCCATTCCGGGAATGCCGAAGATATTTTCAAAGATCACGCTTCCTCCTATCAGACCCGGAACCGAAAGGCCAAGCAATGTAATAATCGAAAGAAGCGCATTCCTCAATGCATGTTTGTATATTACCGTTGTCTCAGACAAACCCTTTGCCCTCGCTGTTGTTATGTAATCCTGCCTGATGACCTCAAGCATACTGCTTTTCATATATCTTGAAAAACCCGCAACGCCTCCGAAAGAGGAGACAAAAACCGGAAGTATGAGATGCCGCATCAGGTCCCCTATTTTCCCCGCTAAGGTTAACGATTCATAATTCATGGACTTGAATCCCGAAATTGGAAGCCACTGATGATTTATGCCGAAGTACATCATAAGAAGCAGTGCAAGCCAGAATGACGGCATCGCAAACCCTATGAACCAGAAAACAGTTGAAATCTTGTCAAACACCGAATGCTCATGAGTTGCAGACGAAATACCGATTGGTATGGCAATAATGAAAATCAGAAACATCGAGAGCACGTTAATAAAGAAAGTTATGAATAATCTTCTGTCAATTAAATTTTGTTTTGTATCCCATATCTTTTCGATTACAGGTCTGCGGTCGGTTGAAAAGGAATCGCCGAAATCCAGTTTGACAACCCGTTTCAGCCACATTCCGTATTGTACATAAACAGGTTTGTCGAGTCCGTATAATTTTTCAAGCTGCTCTCGTGCCTCAGGGGTTATTTTAGGATTCATCTCGGAAAGTACATCAGTGGGCTTGCCAGGCGCAAGATGGATAATAAAAAATCCAATCAGCGTTATCCCGAACAAAGTCGGGATCATTTCAAAAAGCCGTTTAAAGAGATAAGTCAACATATGATTTGTTTATTTATCCACAGATTACACAGATTTTCACAGATTTCTTTCTAATTATTTCTTACTCAATCTGTGTAATCTGCGAAATCTGTGGATATTTTTTTATCACTGCTCCATCCTGTGTTTCTGTAAATTCGCAGGAACGTACCATTTGTGAAGATTATAGCTTATTCCGATTGTCGCCGGCTTTATATTCTTGAATCTTGAATGTACAATGGGTGTTGCGTTAGGAACGTATAAAAAGATGTACGGCGTTTCTTCGGCAAGTATCTCCTGTATCCTGTAATATGCCTTTTTCCTCTCCTCTATATTAAAAGTACGCCGTCCTTTCTCAAGCAAGGCATCCACTTCAGGATTATTGTATGAGACGAAATTGAATTCCTTCTCACGTGTCTTGCTTGAATGCCATATATCATACTGGTCAGGGTCGATCCCGATGCTCCAGCCGAGTATTACTGTCTCAAAACGTCTCTTGTCAATAAATTCATTTATAAATGTGCTCCACTCCAGCACCCTTATATTCATTTTTATACCGATCTTCTTGAGCCTGTATTGAATGATCGTGGCGGTCTGTTCACGTGAACGGTTGCCCATATTGGTGAGCACAGAGAATTCGAACTCCTTTCCGTCCTTATCAAGTATGCCATCTCCGTCAGTATCTTCCCACCCTGCCTCTTTGAGAAGTTTTTTTGCCTTGTCCAAATTATAATCGTATTTTTTGGTACCGGAATTATAGACCCAGGTATTTGGAACATATGGGCCTGTTGCCGGGCTCCCGAGTCCGAACAGTACAACGTCCACGATCTCCTCTTTATCAATCGCGTGCGCTATCGCCTGCCTTACGCGCTTGTCTTTAAACCAGGGATGCTTCAGATTGAAGCCCATATAAGTGTATGAAAAAACAGGATAGCGGAATTTCTGAAAGTTCTGTTTGAAAATATCAGTATCCGTCTGCTTTGTATATTGAATCGGCGTCAGCCCCATCATATCGATACCGCCCGCCTGCAGCTCCAGAAACATTGTTGCAGGGTCAGGTATTATTTTATAAACATATTTGTCAATGTACGGCCTTCCTTCAAAGTAATTTTTATTTGATTCAAGAATAACCTCCTGCCCGGGCGTCCATCTGTCGAGTTTGTACATCCCGAGTCCGACAGGCTTTCTCGTGAGTTCGCTCTTTGTAATGTCTTTCCCTTCGAGAAGATGTTTCGGCAGAACTACAAGATTGCCCCATGAAGAAAGCGCTGGAGCGAACGGTTTTTCATATGTAATTCTAAACGTGTACCGGTCAAGAACCTCTGCTTTTTTTACCTGTAGATAATCTTCCTTGTACGGCGTGGGGGTCTTTTCGTCAATAATTGTTTTATAGCCGAACATCACGTCATCAGCCGTAAACTCAACTCCGTCCGTCCACTTAACACCCTTTTTCAGGCGAAATGTAATAACAAGCCCGTCCGGAGATATATTCCACGACTCGGCAAGGTCACCAATAATGCTTAGATCTGTATCGTATTTAATAAGGCCATTGAAGATCAAACCTGCCACATCATGTGAAGCACTGTCGCCGGCAAGCATCGGGATAAGAATGCTCGGTTCGCCGATAGAACCTGCTATAAGGGCATCTCCATAAGCTGGCTTTTCAGGCACTTCCGAACAAGCGGGCTGCAGGGGCGTTATCAGAATGACGCTCGCTATTAATGAAAACAAATAAAGTTTAACGCACTGAAGTTTCATAAAGGTAAATTAAGTTAATGCAAAATTTAACTAATGTCAACACAGCAGGTTTGATTGGTTTCATTGGTTTAATTAGTTAACAAATAAACCCAATAACACGAATAGAACTAATAGAACAATTTGAATTTATTGATTCAAACTCATATCATACCAGTATGATTGCTATTATCGATTATGGAATGGGAAATCTCAGGAGCGTTGAAAAGGGATTTCAAAAAGTCGGGGTTGACGTAACGGTCACAAACAAACCTGATGTCGTTAAGAAAGCCGATGCAGTAGTTCTTCCAGGAGTCGGCGCCTTCAAAGACTGTATGAGAGAACTTACCAATCTTGAATTAATAGACGCTGTTGCTGATTCTATAAAAAAAGAGAAGCCCTATCTTGGCATTTGTCTCGGACTTCAGGTGCTGTTCAGTGAATCTGAAGAGTTCGGGAAATGCATGGGGCTTGATGTATTCAAAGGAAGCGTGGTTAAGTTTGAGTTTGAAACCCCTCTGTGTCCCCCCTTGCCAAGGGGGGAATTAAAGGGGGGTGTTGACAACACTTTCCAACCTCTTAAAGTCCCTCACATGGGCTGGAATGAAATAAAAATACAGAAGAACAATCCCCTGTTTAAGGGAATTTCTGAAAAAAGCTACTTCTATTTCGTGCACTCATACTATGTCGTCCCTGAAGATAAATCGATAATCGCAACCACAACGGATTATGGCATCGAATTCACTTCTTCAATATGGAAAGATAATATATTTGCAGTCCAATTTCACCCTGAAAAAAGTCAGGCTGTGGGCTTGCAAGTGCTCAAGAATTTCGGGGAGATTGTGAAGAATGCTTGATAGCCTTATCATATCGCCATTCTATGCAGTAAGTAGTATTGAAACTTTATACCACTACTTCTCATAAGGTAAAATCTCAACTTGTATTGTTTTACGCTGGGTCCTACCTATTGAAATATTTCACTTCTGTTTGTAAGCTATTACAATTCTTCTTTTCTATTATTGGGGATATGGCATGAACAGAAATGATTTAAAACAGCTTGCTCTCGTCAGGCTTAAAGAAGCGCGGGTGTTATTGAATACCAGCAATTATGACGGGGCTTATTATCTTTGCGGTTATGTCATTGAGTGCGGGCTGAAGGCGTGCATTGCAAAGAAAACAAGACGATATGATTTTCCCAACAGGAACACTGTCAATGAAAGTTATACGCATGACCTTACAAAGCTTGTCAAAATAGCCGGACTTGTCTTAGAATTGGATAAGGAGATGAAAAATACTCCGGCATTTAAAACAAATTGGAGCATTATCAAAGACTGGTCGGAAGCGAGCCGTTATAAAAAATATAGTGAAAAAGAATCGGTTGATCTGTATTCCGCAGTCGCAGACAAAAAGCACGGGGCAATGAAATGGTTAAAACTGCATTGGTAGAAAAAGATATAGAAGAAGGCAAACGTTTAATAGAAGAACTGGATAAGACTAATTTCATAGTCCATGCAGCTCTGTGGTTTTATGTTTCTGATGCCGACGAGTGGCGGCTCTTTATTGCCTCCCCTTTTGTTGAAAAAGAGGGCCCTAAAAAATCTTATAATTTTATCCAGTCGGTGCTTGCAAAGATTTCACCTGCCGTAAGTATCTCTTTGAAAGAAATATCTGTTCTAAAGTTGTCTGACGATTTAATTAAGACTATCAGATCCGCAATACGAACAGGGCATGGCATATCCGGTATTCGTTTCACCGGAAACGTCATAAATAATACTCTGATTGAAGACGCCTATATTTACAGGATGGTTTAGACAGCCCATTCAAATTATCTATCAGCTCAATTCCGACAGCAACTCTCGAACCCTCTTCTTCAACACAGGATGCACCTTCTCCGGGGCTATCTCTGCAAGAGGCTTAAGAACAAAATCTCTTTCGCTGATGTGCGGATGCGGAATTTCCAATTCAGGGGTCTTGATAATCAAATCGTCATAAAGCAGGATATCGAGGTCAATTCTTCGCGGGCCCCAGTGTGAGGTCGGTAATCTGCCGACTTCAATCTCTATATTTTTGAGAAGATGCAAGAGGGCGTCAGGTTTTAAAGCGGTCTCGATCTCAACCGCCATATTGATAAACTTCGGCTGTTTTTGAACGCCCCACGGCTCTGTCTCTATCATTGACGAGCGTTTTACAACCGTTATTCCATTTTCAATAAGAAGCTTAATCGCCCGTTCACAATTTTCTTCCCTGCTGCCGAGATTTGAGCCGATGCCGATGTAAGCTGTGGACATATAAAAGCAGTCAGCAGTCAGCAGTCAGCAGTCAGCAGAAAAAGAATTCTGATCAAATCTTTCCACGTAACTCAAACTACTAAGCTGCTTTTCTTAAATTATCCTTCCTATCCTCTCGACCGCTTCCTTCATCCTCTTTGCCGAAACAGTGAGAGCGAACCTGATATAACCTTCGCCGGGAGCGCCAAAGCCATTGCCAGGGGTTCCAAGCACACCGGTATTTTCAAGCAGGTGTGTAACAAACCCGGACGATGTAAAGCCCTTCGGCACCTTTGTCCAGAGATAAAATGTTGCCATTGGTTTTTTAAGCTCAAAGCCAAGTGCTTTCAATCCATTGTATAAAACATCTCTTCTTTCCTGATAGATATCTCGTATATTTTCAAGTACCGGCTCTTTAGTGTTCAGTGCTTCAATTGATGCTTCCTGAATGGCCTGAAACACTCCGGAATCAAGATTAGTCTTGATCTTTCCGAGCCCCAATAATACATTAGCGTTTCCAACAGCAAAGCCGATCCTCCAGCCTGTCATATTATATGTCTTAGATAGGGAGTGAAATTCAATTCCAACGTCTTTTGCCCCGGGTATCTGGAGAAAGCTTAATGGTTTCCTGTTATCATAATAAATCTCTGAATATGCCGCGTCATGGCATACGATAATATTGTTTTTGGCGGCAAAATCAATCACATCTTTATAAAAATCTCTGCCTGCAACAGCCGATGTAGGGTTATTGGGATAGTTAACAAACATGAGCTTTGACTTCTTAAGAACACTTCTCGGAACCGCATCTAAGTCGGGAAGATAGCTGTTCTTTTCAAGAAGCGGCATGATATGGCTTATACCACCGGCAAAAAGCGTTGCAACAGGATATACAGGATATCCTGGAGAAGGCACAAGCACTGCATCCCCAGGATTAATAAATGCAAGAGGAACATGTCCGATGCCCTCTTTAGAACCAATAAGTGTTAGAACTTCAGTCTTTGGATCCAATTTAACATTGAATCTCTTTTTGTACCAGTCCGCAACTGCCTGTTTGAAAGAAAGCATGCCTTCATACGATGGATAACGATGGTGGGCAGGTTTCTCAATTGCCTTCTTCATCCTTTGAACAATATGCCCCGGAGTCGGGATATCAGGATCGCCGATGCTTAAATCTATGAGGTCCACGCCCTTTTTAACTGCTTCCTGTTTCATCATGTCAATAGCTGCAAAAAGATAAGGTGGAAGATTTTTCACCCTGTCAGCAAGGCTTACCGAAAATTTCATGCTCAACTTACTCCTCCCGGAAAATTTAATATTATAAAAAGTCCTGTATTATAGGAGTTTAATAAATTTATTTCAAAAAAATTATTAAGAAAGGTTGAGATACGGCTATTGAAGTGATATCATAAAAAATACCTATGGACAAAAGGAAACAGACAATTCTCTTTGTAGACGATGAGCCGGGCGTTATAGAGTCCATTCGCAAACTGCTGCATGCAGAACCCTGGAATTTACTGACTGCCTGCAGCGGTGAAGAAGGGTTGGAGATCCTCAAAAAAGAAGACGTTGATCTCGTAATATCCGACGTGAGTATGCCCGGAATGGGCGGCATAGCATTTCTGAAAAAGTTAAAAAAGCTCTATCCACAAATGGTCCGTATTTTTTTAAGCGGATACAGTGACAGGTCCTCGGTCATTGAAGCCCTGTCAGAGGGTTCGGCCCATCAGCTTCTGCCCAAACCCTGGAATGATGATGAATTCCGGGACATTATTCGTTCCGCTTTCATTCAGGCAGAAGACCTCCGTGAAAAGGGTAAAGGCCTGCAGAAAATAATCAACACCATCACCACGCTTCATTCCATGCCTCAAACTTACCTTAAAATGAAGAAGTGCCTTGCCAATATCAGCACAGTCTCCATTGACAGCCTTGTTGAGGTAATCGAGCAGGACGCCTCTATCTCTGCTGCCCTGCTGCGCTGGTCCAATTCCGCCCTTTTCGGGCAGATGCAAAAAGTTGACTCTGTAGATCGTGCCCTGATGGTGCTGGGTATCGATATCGTCGAAGGGATACTCCTGTCAGAGTCATTCTTCGGCTCAATAATGTCCGATTCCAAAAGTGTTTCGGGATTCGACCTCAAGGAATTTGAGGTGCACTCGCGGGCTTGCGGTATTCTCGCCAGAATGCTTATGGCAAAGATATCAACGGTCTCACTGAGGGACACTGACAGGGCCTTCACTGCAGGTCTGCTGCATGACCTGGGCAAGCTGGCGGAGGAACGGTGTCTTCCCGCTGAACTTAAAAAGATCATTGATACCGCGCAACTGAAGAACACCCTGTTGCTTGATGCCGAGTATGAAGTGCTGGGAACGACCCACGAAGAGATCGGAAGACACCTCGCAGAGTGGTGGAGCATGCCGTCATTCCTGGTAAATACCATTCGATGGCACCACAATCCTGCGCTCTGCAAAGCGGATACTTATATAATTAATGCCGTTCACCTGGCAGATATCCTCGTACAAAAGTTTGAACTCGGAGCAAGCGGAAATTTCCGCATCCCTGATGCAAACGAGACAAGCCTTGAATTTTTTGACCTTACGGAAGAAGAACTGCCTGCTCTCAAAGAATCAGTCATCTATTACCTGTCGTAAGATTTATATGAAACTCCCTTTATGTGTGCCCTTATTAATCTGCGTCTAAATGTTTTTTATATGATTATGCATAGACTTAATTTTATTTTTTTGATAAAAGAAGTATTATATACATATCAAGAATTACAAAAGGAGAAATGAGATGAAAAGATTTTTTTTATTATTCACCACAATATCAGTCTTGTTGCTGATAGGTTCTGTTAACGGCACATTTGCCGTTTCACAAAAGTCAGCAGCCGAATTGCCTCAGATGAATCAGGACATATCTCCTCTCTCAGGTAAGGTCGTGGAATCAATGGACAGCGGCGGATACACGTATATCAATATCGAAAATGCCGGCAAGAAAACATGGGTGGCTGTTCCCAAAACTCAGGTAAAGGTCGGACAGAATATGTCTTTTCAGCCTGGAATGGTTATGAACAATTTTCAGAGTAAAACTCTTAACCGGACCTTCGAAGCCATAGTCTTTTCGGGCGGCGTCATCGGGCAGCAGGAAACAGGATCAGTCAGTGCACCCGCGGAACATACGCCTCCGAAGATCGCTGCAGACAAGACAACCAAGATTAAGAAAGCCTCCGGACCCGATGCATACACTGTAGCCGACCTTTATGAAAAAAGCTCCTCCCTTGACAAAAAAAGCGTTGTTATCAGAGGACAGGTTATTAAATTCTCGCCTAACATTATGGGTAAGAACTGGATACACATTCAGGACGGAAGTGGTGATCCATCAAAAGGCACCAATGATATTTTAGTCACAACAAGTAACTCCGCTAAAGCCGGGGATATTGTGACCGCAAAAGGAACATTAAATAAGGATAGAGACTTCGGCAGTGGTTATAAATATTCCGTAATCGTTGAGGAGGCAAGTATAAAAAAATAGAAATATTGAAATCAGCACTTGATAACTTTAGAAACATTCTATAATAAGTGTATTACGTATATATATTTCAAGAATGTATTCTGCTGTATCAAGGAATATCCCTCTGAATTCTGTGAGTAAATATTTTAAAGGATAACTATCTTGCCATCCTGTTAAACGAATGTTTTTATGTTAGACAAATTTATCACTGTTGAATTGAAAGAATAACCGCAATGGAAAAACATCTGCCTGTATTACAAATAGGAGACCTGACTATTTATCCCCCGATCCTGCAGGGCGGCATGGGCGTAAGGATATCACGCTCCGGTCTTGCTGCAGCGGTTGCCAATGAAGGCTGTGTTGGAGTTATCGCCGGTGTCGGACTGGGAAAGTTTGAAAACCTGCCACGTTCAGAATTTGAAGCTGTTAATAATGAAGCATTAAGGGCAGAGATCAGAAAAGCCAGGAGCATGAGTAAAGGAGTTATAGGGGTGAATTTGATGGTAGCCCTGTCCAACTATGAATCTTTGGTAAGAACCTCTGTGGATGAAAATATAGATTTGATCATTTCAGGCGCCGGTCTTCCTTTAGAGCTTCCAAAATATGTGGAGAAGAAAAATATTAAGCTGATACCGATAGTTTCATCAGTCAGGGCTTTAAAGATCATCTGTGATAAATGGAAAAGGAATTTCAATAAATTGCCGGATGCCGTAATAGTTGAAGGCAGCAAGGCCGGCGGCCATATTGGATATGATTTCAAGGATGTTTTTGAAGGAACGGCCCCTTCTCTTGATGAATTAATTATTGAGATATTAAGATTTGCCAAGTCCTTTGATCCAAATATCCCGGTAATTGCTGCCGGAGGAATCTTTGACGGCAAGGACATCGCCCATTTTCTTAAATTAGGAGCTTCAGGGATACAAATGGGAACCCGTTTTGTCTGCACAGATGAATGTGATGCTCATGAGAATTTTAAACAGGCATATATTAACGCTCGTCAAGAAGACCTTATGATTATCAAAAGTCCTGTCGGTATGCCCGGACGGGTGATTAAAAGTAAATTTGTTGAAGATATTAAGAGTGGTAAAACAACACCTATAGTATGCAAATATCGCTGTTTAAAGACATGCGACCCTAAAACTGCTCCTTACTGTATTGCCAAGGCCCTGACAAATGCAGCAGAAGGAAATCTTGATGAAGGCTTCGTGTTTGCCGGATCTAATGCATATAGATGCACGGAAATTGTCTCTGTCAAAAAGCTGATCGATGAACTCGTGGCAGAAACAAAGAAGTATTTATAGATACTCTTTCAGAAATAAACCTGTATAAGATTTTGCCTGACTGATAATATCTTCAGGCGCTCCTTCGGCCACAATATAACCGCCTTCGTCTCCGCCCTCGGGACCGATATCGATGATCCAGTCCGCACATTTTATTACATCAAGGTTGTGCTCGACCAGAAGAACAGTATTGCCGGCGTCAACAAGGTCATTGAGGACTTTGAGTAATTTTTTAATATCATCCGGATGAAGCCCCACCGTAGGTTCATCAAGTATGTACAGATAGTCTTTTCTGTTCAGAACCCCGAGTTCTGCGCAGATCTTCAGGCGCTGAGCCTCGCCGCCGGATATTGTTGTGGCAGGCTGTCCAAGCCTGAGATACCCAAGTCCCACCGAGGCCATCAGCTTTAATTTACTTATCAATAAAGGCACATGTTTAAAAAAATCGATTGCTTCGTCAACTGTAAGCTCAAGTACTTCATAAATGTTCTTGCCGTTATTTGTTATGGCCAGTACTTCTGACCTATATCTTCTGCCACCGCATTCTTCACATTTTATATACAGATCCTCAAAGAAATACATTTCAAGTTTTTGAAAACCGGCCCCGCTGCATGCTTCACAACGCCCGCCCTTTGTATTGAACGAAAAGTGACCGGGAGTATATCCAAAAACTTTAGATTGTTGCTCCTCTGCGAATATTTTCCTTATATTGTCAAAGGCTTTTATATATGTAACAGGGTTAGAGCGCGGGCTTTTGCCGATAGGATGCTGGTCTATGATCTTAACGCCTTTAAGATATTCAAGCCCTGTTATATTGTCAAATGGTTGTGGTGTTTCAAATTCTATTTTGAAAAACCGCGCGAGAGCCGTATAGAGTGTATCCTCTACGATTGTGCTCTTACCGGAGCCGGAAACGCCGGTTATGCAGGTGAGCGTATGCAGGTGAATAGCAATATCTATGTGTTTCAGATTATTCCCGCATGCTCCTTTTATAGTGAGCGTCTTGCCGCTCCCTTTTTTCCTGATTTTCGGGACCGCGATGGACCCGATATTTTTCAGGTAATTTGCAGTAAGTGTATCTTTTCCCAGAAAATCTGTTTTCGATCCGGAAAAAACAAGCCTCCCGCCTTTACTCCCTCCCCCGGGTCCCAGTTCAACGATCCAGTCGGAAGAATTGATGACGGCCTTATCATGCTCCACTGCAATTACTGTATTACCTGCGTCGGCGAGCTCTTTCAGTATTTCCGTAATCATGGCAACATCCCTCGGATGAAGGCCTACAGTAGGTTCATCCAGAACATAAAGAGTTCCCGTGAGCCTTGATGATAGCTGATTGGCAAGATTTATCCTCTGTGATTCACCACCGGAAAGGGTCTTTGCTTCCCTGTTTAATGTAAGATACCCTATTCCGACACGCATCATAAAGCCTAATTTCAGATTGATCTGCCTGAGTATTTCAGAGGATATCTCATGCTCGTATTCTGTGAGAGAAGGAGAAGAGAAATAGCTGTTCAGCTCTTTGACGGACATATGAGAAAGTTGCGCAATATTCATACCTGCCACGGTGAATGCAAGCGCCTCCGGACGCAGCCTGTTCCCTCTGCAATCCTTACATGTTACAGCTTTTCTGTACCTGCTCAAAAACACGCGTACATGAAGCTTGTACCGTTTGCTTTCAAGCTCCTCAAAATAATCATTCAGACCGTAAAAATCCGGAGCGCCTTTGAATATGAGCTCTCTTGCTTCCCCGGAAAGTTCTCTGAACGGAATATCAAGTTTTATCCCGTGCAGCTTTGCGGCCTTTGCAAATTGCCTGTACCACCATTTATATGACGGTTTGCTCCAGGGCTCTATCGCGCCTTTAGCAAGCGGAAGGTCCTTGTCGGGAACTATACAGTCTTCCGAATATTCAAGAATATTGCCGAATCCCTTGCATACAGGACAGGCCCCAAGCGGGTGGTTAAAAGAAAAAAGGACCGGCTGCGGTTTCATGACCTCCAGATCGCAGTCTGTACATTTTAATTCTGATTGAAAGAGGAGGAGTTCGTTATTTTCAGAAAGATCTTCAACGATCTCTATCCTAACGCTTTTATTCCCATTCTCCCATGCGGTCTCAATTGAGTCGGAAAGGCGCGGTTCATCTTTTATGACGAGCCTGTCGAGAAGTACGGTGTGGTGTAGGGGCGATTCGTGAATCGCCCTTACAGAATTATCCCATAGTATTGAAATATCCATGATCTCGCCATTTACCCATATTCTGTTGAATCCTTTTTGCATAAGGTTCTGCGGAGATTCTTCAGTATCAAAAAGTATCATCGCTTTGTTACCGGAGTATTTCTCAATAAGCTCCTTTACTACCGACGACGTGGTCCATGATATTAAAATACGCCCGCATTTGGGGCAGTGCGGTTGTGCGATCTTTGCATAAAGAAGCCGGAGATAGTCATAAATCTCCGTAGCTGTTCCAACTGTCGAGCGGGAGGTCTTAACCGTATTCCGCTGTTCAAGGGCGATAGCAGGCCTAATGTTCCGGATCGCATCAACATCAGGGCGGTCGAGCTTTTCAAGAAAAAGCCTTGCATACGTTGAAAGAGATTCTATGAATCTCCACTGTCCTTCGGCAAAGATCGTGTCAAATGCCAGAGAGGACTTGCCTGAGCCGGATACACCGGTGATGGTGATAAATGTATTGTGCGGCAAACGGAGACTTATGTTCCGGAGGTTGTTCTGCTTTGCGCCTTCAATTATGAGTTCATGCCTGGACATCCTGATATTTTAACATATTGTAATATAGGACCCGGACTCACTGCGCCTGTTTCGGAAGGCAGTATTGTGCTTGGGACGCGGCAGTAAATCTTCTCTGCCTGTCCTAACAAACCCGGCCACCTCTGTTTGAAGTCTTTTATATAAGACGAACGTTGACGTCGTTTATTTTGGTTAGAAATCCCTGTTAGTTTATGCTACACAGGTGTTATCGTTAACCCACGCATGCTGCTTTTTGCAAAACTTCAGCTCAATTTACCGGTTGTTCCTCTTTGCTGCTGACAACCATCACATCCACAACCTCTTCCGCTATCCACCTTTTCTCTCCCTTGAAAGAAACCTGGTACCATTTAACGCTGGAGGCATCCACGTATTCCTGATATGCCACCAGTTGATCCATTTTCAGTAATTTCCCAACGGCTAACGAATCAAGCCTTGGCTCATCTCTGACATTGGCGATGTCGACTTTAACAGATAATATTTTGTAAGGAAGGGGTTGCAGCGCTTCTTTCTGTAAGGCAGGCGGGGGGGGAGATAATTCCCCTCTATCAAGACCAACAGTAGGTGCTTTAAGCAGGGTTTGGGGTGTGTTTCCACTCTTTTGCATAGAGGGGTCAGGAGAAAGTATGTTTTTATTATTTTCATTTGTATTGGGAACTGCGATCGCTTCCGCAGGTTTTGGAGCGGGGTCTATCCCCGCTGTCCTTATTGGCTCCACCGGAGCATTCGCATTGTAGCGATGGATGAACGTGTTGACCGCAAGGATCATGAGTAACAGAACAACAATTATTCCTGCTGACAGAGGAGCAAACCTCACCCGGTTCTGCATTTTCATTTCGCTGTGATTAAGGCTCTTCACGGCATGCGAGATATGTCTTGGAAGTATAATATTGCTTTCCTCAAGATATGCAGCCATTAACGCACGGGATATCAACATATTTATTAATCGGGGGATGCCTTTTGAAAGTTTATATGCGATCTTGCCGGCTTTTTTGTCAAGCAGCAGGTTTTGTTTTCCGGCCTTGATGATCCTGTAATTTATGTAATCGAGCGTCTCATCGTGGGTAAAGTGTTTTAAATATATCCGGGTAGTGATCCTCTGATTCAACTGTCTCAGCCTGTCTGACCTTAACTTTGATTCGAGTTCGGGCTGACCCAGCAGCACAATTTGAAGGAGTTTGTCCTTATCGGTCTCGAGGTTTGAGAGCAGACGCAATTCCTCCAGCGTTTCATCAGGCAGGTCCTGCGCTTCATCAACGATTATAATGACCCATTTACCCTCAGAGGATTTCTCTATCATGAAATCCCTGAACGCCTTTATGATCTCATTTTTATTTTTGCGCTTGAGACTTATATCCAGATCTTCAAGGATCGAGACTAAAAATTCTTCCGGAGACAATCTCGGGGTGAGAACAATCGCTATCTCTGCCAGCGAGCTCCATTTTTCCAGAAAGACACTTAAAAGCGTTGTCTTTCCGCTGCCGGGGTCTCCGATAACTGTTGTAAAACCCTCCTTTTGCTCAATAGAATAGTTCAGCAGTAAAAGTCCCTCGTTATGAGTTGAAGAAGGATAAAAATAAGCAGGGTCGGGCGTCAGTTTAAAAGGGTCTTCCTTTAGTCCGAAAAAACTTAAAAAATCCATTACTGGGCACCTATCTGTGAAATCATGTCATATATCGGCGCCATGAGCCCAAGAATAATTATCAGAAATATGGAACCTATAGCCATAATAATGATGGGCTCTATCAGCTTACCCATTTTTTGTGAGATATCATCAAGTTTTTTAAGATAATACTCGGAGAGATAATTTAGCTGTTCCCCCAGATTACCGGTTGATTCTCCAATGGATATCATCCTTATTACAAGGTTTGGAAATAAGCCCTCGTGTCTTTTGATTGATTCACTAATCCTGCTGCCGAGTAAAATGTTTTCTTTAATGTCTACAAGCGCCTTCTTGAATACAGAATTATTTATAACATTTATCATAATATCAAGAGACCTGTCAATCGTAACGCCTGCCGTGACCAATATCCTTAACTGTTCAGCAAATAATGCAAGGAATTTATTGAACAGTAGCAGTTTGAGGATCGGAATTCTTAGTTTTACAGCATCAACATAATATTTTGTAGACTCTCTTCTTGATAAGAGTACTATAAGGATGTAGATACCAGCAGGCACTGCGAAATAAACATACCAGTACTCCTGGCTGAAGCTGCTGGCTGCAATAAGAAACAGTGTAAGGGCGGGGAGTTTGACATCCATGGATGTTAAAAGAGAGCTCATTTTAGGCAGGACGTAAATAAGCCAGAAGAGAAGCGCGCCCATGGTGCCGACAAGCGCAAATACAGGATACATCAGCGCTCTTATCATCACGCTTTTTAAGTCTTCCATCCTCTGAATATGCACTGCAACTTCAGATAAACTCTCATCCAGCCTACCCGTTTCCTCTCCAACAGAAACCAGATTGATAAAGATATCGGGGAATATGTCTCCGTGTGCTGATAAGGCTGATGAAAAACTCGAACCCAGCTCGATGGTCCTTTTGACCTCAAGCAGCCTGGCCCTGAAGCGTTTATTATCAGTTGTCATGGCAATATCGGAGATGGATGTAACAAGCGGAAGCCCGGCCCTGAGCATAACAGAAAGGTTGCTTGCAAATTCAACGACTGCGCTGGTCTTTATGCCCCAGGACCTGATTTTTTTAAGATAGAAATCTGCGAAGCTGTGGGATTTCTGTATTTTTAAAATATGAAGGCCTGATGCTGAGACATTGTCGTAGACACTGGTCTCATCAATATCTTCAACGATCCCTTTAATTAACTCGCCGTCGCTGTTGATCGCTTTATAGGTATAAAAAGGCATATGGTTGTCAGAAATATATGTTTACATTTGTATCAATATTTAAATTTTTCACTTGTCTTATTCTATATCAAAGTGTTCAGTTTTTCTAATGAGTCTATGGGTTTGATAGTTATTTTAATTTTCATTCGGTATTTTCTTTGTCTTAAAGTTTAGAGCCGTTTTTTAGTTTGCTGCTTATGTCGAGAGCAAAGTTTATCCAGAAGGTATTTATGCTCATGGTTTCTTTAAGAAAGCTTAATCCTGACAACAAGGAGGAACTTGTTGCTCTAAGCCTTAAACGGATTGATGACCGTCAGTTTACCGTCAATAATCTGTCCGTCCTGCATATCTTCCGTATAAAGGATGGAGCAGGTATTTTCAAGGGCAGAAGCAACAATCAGGCTGTCCCAAAACGAGCGATGGGCTTTCTTCTTTATCTGAATTGCACTTTTTATGGTGGCTTCTCCTACAGAAGAGAAATTAAGCGCTTCCATGAAATGACTTGCAAGTGATGTTATTTTGTCAGTACCGAGCAGCTTCTTGGAAAAACAGACACTTACAAACTCACTGATCACCTGTGAACTGACATAAACGTCTTCGCTGGAGAAGATAATATCGCGGGCTTTCAATTTTTTCTCTTTATCGTCACTGATGAAATATATAAGGATATTTGTGTCGATAAAGATCTTATCTGGCATGTATCGCTTCTCTGTCAAATGTATAATTCCTGGGGAGCTTTACGTTGTACTTCTTGAAGATCGCCTCCAAAATCTTTTTTTTGTCCTTTTTTGCTCTGACGACCGTGATGGCTACCCCCTTGAATGTCTTCTTGATCTTATCAAGCTCCTCGTCTCTTTCAATCTCAATGATTACCTTCATAAGAAACCTCCTGATTGATTATATCATTACTGACAGCCGATAGGAAATTGTGAAGGGTACGAGATTATTCAACCCTTAAACCCCTTCTTCACCGCTTGCTCCCAGCATTTTTTCATGTCCTCTTTTTCTTTGTCGGAAGGTTTGTTGCCGTGTTTGAGTTTATTGCTGATGTCGAGGGCAAAGTTAATCCAGAAGGTATTCAGACAGTTGGTTTCTTTTATCCAATTTGAAAGAGTAAGCCATGTCTTATATTCGTCTTTATCCGGCTTTGTCATTCCTGGCTCTTTTGAGCTTGTCATTCCGGCTTGTCCGGAATCTTTCCTTATGTGTATTCCTTTTTATCCTGAAACGCCCCCGGCCAGCCGCCGTGTAGGGAGATTAGAAAGATCTAATTCGACCGGTTTGGCAAAAGGCAAGCATATCATCGCAGAACATTGACATCGGTCTGTAAAGTTTAGACTGTGTAACCGAGTTGAATTCTTTGCTTCTGCTATCAAGTTCCTGATAGGTTTCGTCAGGCATATATATTGCCCATGTACCTGCACTTACATACAGGTTGGTACGAGAAGGATTAAACTCTTTTGGAGAAATAAAAAAGCCAATTCCGATTTTTTCGGGATGGGGAATATCTCTTAACCCGCGCAGAAACCTTTCCCTTGCGTGATAGCTTTTAATCTCAACGTATAAGGTTTTAGCATTGCCAGTCTGAGGTCGATGTATGATGTTTAAATCTGCTTCGCTTTGCCTGCCCGTCTTATAGAAATTATCATCATCCCTTAATCCAACACTTCTCAGTCCCCTGATTAAAATCATCTCATTCATGCTGCCTGCTATAGAAACAAGACTGTTTCCTTTCTCATTGATAAAATCGCCATAATTTTCATATATCAGCTCAAGCAGTTCGCTAAAAACAATTGTTACTCTATCTGTCTCATCAGTTTTGCCCTGGAATAAATCTCTTAAGAATTCTTCATGCAATGGTTTGGTTAACTTATCAACTATTAATTTGCACTTCTTGTTTATCGTAAAGAGATTGTCTTTATTTACGGCAACGCCAAGCTCTCTTTCAGTCATTTGAATGATTGTTTCAACATCAGGATAAAAACCCAGCAGCTTATCGAGATATTCGGGATGCTCTTTTATAAATGTTCGTAAGCGTTTCTTTACTGTTTCTCTTCCTACCTGCTTCGGGAAAACAATTTCATCATAAAGATTTTCGAAGGTTACAGGATTTTCTTTGGAGTCCAGTAATGTTCGAAATATACCTGAATAATCAGTTGGCATTTATCCTCTTATCTCCAATTGTTTGCGTTTTGAGCAAAGCCACTTGGCTATTCTAACTGAAATACGATTAATTTCCATGCCCCGTTTCTTTCCCTTTCCTCTAAATGAACACTCCCATACCGTAAGGATTCGCCAACCAAGTTCGCTGAGTGCTTCATTAGTTTCCTCGTCCTTTTGTCTGTTCCTCATCAACTTGTTCTTCCAGAAGTCACTGCGTGTCCCTGGAATTTTAAAAAGGTGACAGTCGTGAGCGTGCCAGAAACATCCGTGAATAAATATCACAGCCCTGTAACGCGGGAATGTTAAATCTGGTTTTCCGGGTAGACTGCTATCATGTAGACGGTATCTGAAACCGGATACAAAAAGTTTTTTTCTTATTTCCAGTTCAGCCCTTGTATTTTTACTCCTGATACCGGACATCATCTGGCTGCGTTTAAATGTGTCTACAACGTCTGCCACGCATAATTATAGCTTATCAGGACGCCCTAACGTTTTTTTCAAGAAACGGCTTGCATCTTTTGATTAATTCTGCGGCTACTGAGGAGACAACGGGGACAACTACAGAATTTCCAAACTGTCTGTATGCCTGTGTATCGGATACCGGTATTTTAAAACTATCAGGAAAACCCATTAATCTGGCACACTCTCGTGGAGTAAGGCGACGGGGATTGGAACAGTTTCTTTTTATGAGAATTTCGGAGCCGTCTTTATAGTATCGGGCGCTTAAAGTTCTTGCAACTGAATCACCGTCAAAAAGACCATATCCAAAACCATTGCCTTTTTGCCTGTGTTTTTCGGCATAATCCTGGAGATATTTCCATAATTTGTCAGTCAGGATGTATTTGGGATCTACCTTTTTTTCAAAAATTGATTTTAGCCTAAGACAGTTCTTTGGAGATACAGGAAATCTGAATTTCGGTTCATCGCCAAAGACTTTTCTGTCAAACCCGACTATAAAAAGTCTTTCGCGATGCTGTGGTACATAATGAGCAGCATCAATTACCCCTGAATAAACTGCATAACCAAGTTCTCTCAATGTTCCATCGATAACACTAAAGGTATTCCCTTTGTCGTGGCTTTTCAGATTCTTGACGTTCTCAAGCATGAAGGCTTTCGGTTTTTTTTTATCCAGTATTTCTGCAATCCTGAAAAATAATGTGCCCTGTGTTTTATCCCTGAAACCATGTTCCTTGCCAAGACTTTTCTTCTTTGAAACACCGGCTATCGAAAAAGGTTGGCATGGAAACCCAGCCGTCAGAATATCATGATCCGGTATCTTATCTAAGTCTACTTTGTTTATATCACCTTCAGGAATTTCTCCGAAATTTTCGAAATATGTTTTTTGACTCCATTTGTCCCATTCAGAAGAAAAAATGCAACGACCGCCATTTTCTTCAAACGCAAGGCGGATTCCGCCAATGCCTCCAAACAAATCGACGAAAGTAAACAGACCCTCTGAGTCAGAGGATAAATGTTTATAGGAAGAAAAAAGTGAATCCGGTTCGTTAACAGCAAGAGACAATACTTTTTCGGCAAACTCCTGAATACTATAGTTATAACCCCTTGCTTTTTTTCTTAACGCCTTGTGAACTTCTTCTGGAAGTTTTATATGAATTTGTGCCATGTTCTTATCAGGGGAATTGATATACCAAAGTTTACCCAGACAAAGATTTTTTGTCAAGAGGTTTTTTACGATTTTCAAAACATCCTGTAAAAACTTGGCACGTCATCTTCTATCTGCTGCTGCTGAATTCTTATCCTGCCCGTTTCTATTATCCAGAGCTGCTTTTCAATAGACATTTGCGAAAGTGCTTGAAGAAATTGACGCGCCAACTTTTCGAGTAACGCAGGAGAGGGATTCCGGGCAGCCCTGCAACTGCTCATCGCGGACGGTATGAACGTCATGCCCTGCCGAACGGAAAATCTGCTGAGTTCTTATCCCGAAATTTTCATCAAGCTTGAATTCATGTCGCCGTTCAGCTCTGAACTTCAACATAACGTTCACGTGACATTTCCGCGCCATAGGCTATTGCAGCACGAACATCGTTTTCAGTTAAAAGGGGATATTCTTCAAGAATTTCCTTGACAGTCATTCCGTTTGCGAGAAAATCAAGGAGCAGAGAAACCCAAATCCGGGTGCCTTTAATACAGGGCTTACCGAAGCAGACATTTGGATCAACAGATATGCGCTGCAATAGTGGATTTGCCATGATAAGTCTCCTTAATTAAATATATGTAAAAGTATAACATAACGGGTCTCATTTAATTTACCGGATTCCCGTGTCCACGAGGACAGAAGTCATAACATCCTCAAAAATTCTGAAGCGCTCATAATTTTAACGGATTTGTACTTGCCCATATCCAGCAGATCCTTGTCTCCGCTGACAATAAAGTCCGCCCTTGCCGATACTGCACAGGCAAGAAACTTGTCGTCATCCGGGTCCCTGCAAATTCCTCTTACCTTATCCGTAATCTCTATAATCTCAAAGAATGGGAGAACCTCCTCCTCAATGAGCATCTTTATTTCCTGTCCCGTCAGGGAAAACTTCGGATATCCAAGCACGGCCTTAAACTCTCTGAAGGTCTCTCTTGAAAACACGGGAATAATATTGCCCGTCTTCCAGAGATCAACCAGCCTTGAAAGTTCGCCTTTAAACAGCAATGCTGATACCAGAATATTAGTGTCAAGAACTACCCTTTTTACCGCTTTTTCTTTCTTGCCCACTTGACCGCCTCTGTCACGTCGCTTTCAGTAATGCCGAGTTTTTTGAGTTTATCCCTTACCCCTTCAAGAGTCATATCCGCATGGGTTATCTTTACCGGCATAAGGATTATCTTTCTTTCCTTAACAGTAACGTCAAAATACTCCGTATCGGGGAATTCTTTAACGACCTCTTTGGGCAATGTCAACTGGTTTTTAGATGTTTTCTTTGCAAGCATGATTCCTTACCTCCTTACAATAAGGATACCTTAATATCATACATAAGGCAATCATGACAGTTCCATCCATGCCTTCAGCACAGCCTTTACCCCTACAGGCGCCCTGCGTATTAAACCAATTATCTCAGCGCGGTACAGTAACGAAAATAAGATTTAAGATCAGGTGAAAATCAAAAGCCGCAGATTTAAATGTCTCTCGGCTCTATCAGAAGCTTGATGCCTTCAATTACCTGCCTGACCCTTGATGGCGGCAGTGTGCCGATCTTTTCTACGAGGTCTGATTTGTCAACTGTTATCACCTGTGATATGTTGATAACACTGTCTTTCTTAAGTCCGCTTTCGCCTTTTTTCAGCATGACATTGCCAGGCGCAGACGCTCTTATGATGTTAGACGTAATTGCGCATACTACAACAGTGTTGATTTTGCTTGTATTGAAAACATAGTTTTGAACGATAACGTGAGGATGTATGCAGGCGGGCGCTGAACCTCTGTGCGAGCTCAAATCTTTCCAGTCAGGTGTCATTTATGCGTATTAGTTAACCTCAATCAATCAGTCTCATGATCTCATCAATGCTCGTAATGTTATCTTTAATCTTTTGTACGCCGGCCATTTTCAATGGGACCATGCCGTTTTTTAACGCGGCCTCTTTGAGCTTCATTAAGGAGGCCCCGACGGCTATTAATTCCCTGAGCTCATCGTTTATAACAAGGATCTCACCGACAACAGTCCTGCCCATGTAACCGGTATGATTGCACTTGGTGCAGCCCTTGGCCCTGTAAGCAGTTTTGAGTGAAATATCATGCGGCATGTTTAATAATTTATGTTCTTCTTCAGGAACCGTATACTCCTCCTTGCAATTGCTGCAGAGCTTTCTTACAAGCCTCTGGGCCACCACGGCAAGGAGTGAAGAGGAGAGCAGGAACCTGTCTATCTTAAAATCAAGCAGCCTCGGGATAGAAGTGACCGCGTCATTGGTATGAAGAGTGGATAGTACAAGATGCCCTGTTATCGAGGCCCTTACAGCAATCCTTGCGGTCTCCTCGTCTCTTATCTCGCCAAGCAGCATTACATCAGGGTCCTGCCGCATAAAAGTTCTGCCCGCAAGGGCAAAATCGTACCCTGCCTTTAAATTCACAGCGGTCTGTTTTACAAAACTCAATTTATACTCAACAGGATCTTCAACAGTCAGCACGTTTCTTTCTATCAGATTTACCTCTCTCAGGGCTGCATAGAGAGTTGTTGTCTTGCCGCTGCCTGTAGGACCGGTGATAAGGATGATCCCGTACGGTTTTTGGAAAAGCGCACGCAACTGTTTTGTATTCCCCCGGTCAAAGCCGAGCGATTCGATCCTGAGAAGCTGTCCCGTTCCTGCAAGAACCCTTATCACAATGTTCTCACCGTAAATAGTAGGCGTCGATGATACACGCATTTCATATTTTGTATTGAGAAATGTCATGGAAAATGAACCGTCCTGCGGCAGTCTCTGCTCGGAAATGTCAAGCATAGACATAACTTTTATCCTCGATACTATGCCTGCATGTGCAACCTTTGGAATGCAGAAACCATACTGCAGAACACCGTCTACACGGTAAAAGACGTTGATAGTGTCTGCAGAAGGACTTATGTGAATATCTGTTGCCTTCCTTCTGATACCCTCTGTGATCAGGTTCTGTGCAAGCTCGGCAACAGTAGCTGCAGGAATGGCCTGGGAAGATTTTATCTCGTTAACGGCCGCAACGATGTTTTGCTCTATGGGATTTTCAAGAAAAAAATACGCTCTCTCAAGTGTTTCATAAAACCCCATATTGTCGATCATGAATATTTTGGGTTTTAAGCCTGTGATCTTTGATGCGGTATCGATAGCCTGTATGTTGGAGGGATTAGTGACACCTATTTCGATAGAACCATCGACCAGGCGCAACGGGATAAATCCGATCTTTTCAGCAATGTCCTTCGGAACCAGCCGGATAGCCTCTTCCGTAACGTTGTATTCGTTCAGATCAATGAATGGAATTCCTGTCTGGTCCGCAAGCGTCATGGCCATCTCAACAGAGGACACAAACCCGAGTTTTATCAGGGTCTCTCCAAGCATAGTGCCTGTTACCTTCTGATGAGCCAGGGCCAGCTCCAGCCTTTCTTTTGTTAACAGGCCTTTATCTATAAGGACTTCGCCGAGCTTCATCTAACTGACCAGCCTTGGTATCAGCATTATAACAAGTTCTGTTTTATCTTCTGATTTTTCTACACTCTTGAAGGCCGATCCTAAAATTGGAATGTCGCCGAGCAGGGGCACTTTATCTTCGCTTATGAGTTCTTTCTTATCTATAAGCCCGCCGATGATGATCATCTGACCATCCATAACCTTTACTGTAGTATTCATTTCCCTTAAATCCACTGTAGGGAGTTTTATTTGTACTGAACTGTCTCCTGTTCCTATTGTTTTTTCATCAAGTTCAACAAGATTTGAGATAATGGGAGTTATAGAGAGGGTGATCTCCCCATTGCTGTTAATATGCGGAGCTATACCGAAGATGATCCCTGACAGCACGCTGTTGGTTTCGACTGTAAACGTTGTTGTCGGCGTGGTCCCTGCTGTTGTAGTAGTCTCAACTTTCGAGATAAAACTTGTATTTCTGCCGACGCTTAACAAAGCGGTCTGTCCGTTCATAATACTTATCCTCGGATTTGATAAAGTCTTTACATCACCCTGCTCCTGGAGCGCCTTCAGGAGAAAAGAAAAATTGTTGTTTTCTATGACTGATAGCTGAAAATTGGGATTGCTGCCTCCAACTACGTTGGAAAATTTCTCAGTGCCAAAACTTATCTTGTTCCCAAAAACGTTAGCGATACTGTTCCAGTCGATCCCGTACTTTAAACCTTTTGACAACTGGACTTCTACGATACGCGCCTCGATAAGCACCTGTCTGTTAAGCACTTTTTTTAAATTCGTTATATATGCGCTAACTCTTTCCATATCCTTTTTTGCCGCGGTGACCATAACGGTTCCGGCCATTCTGTTGACAGTAAAACTTGGCTGTATCTTTCTCTGTTCGGTGCTTTGTGGTTTAAGAAGAGTGTCCAGCGATTTTTCAATGGCGTCCCAAAAACTGAAGGAGGTCTTATCCGACTCTGATTGTATTGATACATCGCCGCTGATGGCGTTTGACGACCCTCCTGTAGTAGAAGAGGTCCCACTTAGAATGTCTCCTCCGGTTTTTGTTTTATATCCCTGTATAACATTGGGGTGCCCCAGTTCAAATATCTCGGACCTCATTGCGCTTATTGTGAGTATGTTGTCATTGATTAAATAATAATAGTCCGCAGAGCCCATAATAATATTGAGTGCATCTTCAACGTTTATATTTTTGATTGTCATGGTCACGGGGATTTCCGTATCAACGTCCCGTTCCATAACAAGATTAAGATTGGCTGTTTCCGCAATAGTGAATAGCACTTCCCTGAGAGGGGTATTTCGTGCTGCAACAGATACTGTTTTGGTCTGAAGCGGGGAACTGGCATCCTTAACAGGGACAAATTCCGGGATCGCGGGGCCCGGGGTTTTAGGCGCAATAATGTTTTGCGCGTCCGCATCTTTTACTGTCATCTGATCAACTATAAGTGCGATCTTTGCTTCTTTAGTCTTTGGCGTTGAGGAGCAGGAGGCTAAAAGCAGAACACAGAGTGCATAACACAGGATACAGAAAAAATTATTTTTCATTTTGCTTTCTCCAGATATAACCATCTTTCGGTCTTGTTTTTTAATAATACCCTTTCAGGTTCTATTTTTGAAATTACCATGCCGCCGATAATATCCCCTTCCCTCACAAGGACCCCTCTGATAATTGCCATCTTCCTTTTTCCGCTGACCACAATCAGGGATAACATGCCGTCATTGTAGTCAGTATCCGTAACTATGCTGACATCCTTTGCCTGTATCTCTTCCCTTGCAGCGGAACTGAAATGAAAAGGTATCTTTATTTCACTGCTTGCAGAAATTTCCTGCCTTTCTTTTAGTGCAGGAATTGAAGGAGTGAATGTCAATATGCGGTCCTCACTCTCTGTAAGTCCGGTTTTGAAAGGTATATAACCAGCTGTAATGAAAAGTATTATAACTATAATGAAAGGAAAGGCAATCAATATTTTCAGTTTATTGTCCATAGTCTGAATAGTTGTCAGCCAATAGCGATCAGTTATTGGCTCCCGCAGGCATTACAAGCCCGCCCTGAATATCAAGAATTACTCCTCCAAGCTGTTCTTCCAGCATTGAAAGACTTTTTATCCTGTACTTCGGCAGACGGAATGATTCAATATACTTTATACAATCAATTACAGACATGTAGCTGTTTACCGGAATTCTGATCTCAACAGGGAGCTGCTTTTCACCCGCTATGTCCTCAAAGCCTGATACGATTATTGATGCGCTGTTAAAATGTATCTTCATTTCGTCAAGTGTATACAGGATAAGTTTTTCAGAATTGAGCACCTTTTCCCGGATTCCGAAATTATCCTGAAAATGCAGGATCAGAGAATCGACCCGGTTTATCTCTTGCCGTATTTCTTCTTCCTTAAGATTGATATTCTCCATATTATTACGCGTGTCCTGCATGTTGTTTTTATATCTATGACCTGCGATCAATGAAAAAACCCCAAGTCCCAGCAGGATTCCGCTGATAATGTAAAGAGGGAAGACACTTTTTAGATATTTAAAATATTTCATTCCGCAGTCCTATAGTTCATTTCCAGTATAAAGGTCTTGTCTTTAAGGTCTACAGACCTGCTTTTAATATCTATGTTCTTCAGTTTTTTTAATTCATTTATCATATGTTCAAGTGAATCCTGCATCGCCGAATAGTTGTCGGCATGAACAACTCCATGCAATGTGATGGAAAGAGACAGATCACTATTTGACGAGGCATTGAGCATATTCACTTTTAAACCTCCAAAATCTGTCTCACCCAACGCAATTAATAGTTTTTGAAATCGCGGCTCCGGTTTGTTCAGGAACTCTATAAGCGGTATATATGGCCCTATCTTTTCTTCTCTTGTTCTAAATTCTTCCAGGATTTTTTCTTTATCCACACCTTTTTGTTTCGCGAGATTTATCAGATTTTTTTCTTCGGCAGCATGTTTAAATTCAAAGAACATTAAACCAACGCATAGAAACAAAAGCATTATAAAAACTCCCGTTGCATATGTTATGTAGTTTTTTAAAAAATAAACTTCCCTGAATTCCCTGCTCATTATATTTGACGATTTACCTGTCAGGAAGGAAGCTGCAGGCAGAAGAAACTCATTAAATTGTTCCCTCTTGCAATGAATATTTTCAGGCATCGAGAGGCTTGCCAGAGGCGCTGAGGTCATGGAATTGTTTCCGATTGATTCAGAGATGGTGCCTAATAAAAAAACCGATGATGGTTTTATCCTGAGATTCTGGAAACAATAGGTAATGGTCATATTTATGTTTTGAATATCAAAGTCTGATAGTTCCGCTTCATATGATTCATAAGTTCTTATAAAATAAACAACCCCCTTTTTTGTGAAGAATGCTGTCCTCGACTTTCCGGAGTTGAATACACCCATGTGGGCTTCACCCGCAACATGAGCATCAAACAGCGCTGCGGCTGAAAACACAGGAGGAAATATTGCCTTGACCATCTTGCCGTTATTATAGAATCGTTCAAGAGTGTTCCGTATGGATCCCTTCGGAACGGCATAATAAAAGACTTCCATAACCCGCTTGTTACCAACAATTTTTTCGCCAATACGGGAATAAATGAAAGAAAACTCTTTCTGTATAAGGACCTTCTTTATTTCAGATTCCAGTATCTTTTCAAGAAACTGTTTTTTTACAACGGGGGTTGTGATAATGTCATGGTAGGATTCCTTGAATTCGCTGGTTACGATAAATTCTGAGGCCTTTTCCCGGCGGAGGTAATTGTCGAACTCATTGTCAGGGATTGTTTCAGCTCGTTCAACAGTAACGGCCTTTCCTTTTAAAAAGGCATGAACGACTTTTACAGAGGCTCCTTCAAAACTGACCGCTACGGTCTTTCCCAAATTTTCTCTCCTTGGTTACCGGCAATGCAACATTTTAACACAATTGATATTCAAGTGCTACGAAACAAACGTATTATTTCTTTACTTTTTTTATATAAAAATTTTATCCCGCCGGTTGTAAATAAAACCATCTGTTGATATAATCAAAAACCTCAAAAATTTGGGTTATCCGTATACTGATAAGGAGTAAAATCAGCAAACAAGCTTATGAAGCACAAAAAGAAGGACAGACCCTGTTTAAACAACCATATACCGCTTAAACCTAAACCGCTTGCCAGAGGGATGACGGTCGATGAGGTGGTCGAAAGTTCACTGTTCTCATTTAATGCAGGTACGTTCAGAAAGGCCTGTGAGTTGTTTGCGAAACATATAGTCAAAAAAGATGTGCGGATTGGTGTTTCGCTTGCAGGAGCTTTGGTCCCGGCCGGGATTGGCCGAAGCTGTTTAATCCCTTTAATAAAAGCCGGCTTCATCGACTGGATAGTTTCCACCGGTGCAAACCTGTATCATGACCTTCATTATGTATTAGGCTATGACTTCAGGGAAGGACGCTCTGTAGTTGATGATGAAGGATTGCGCGAGAACGGTATTATCCGGATATACGACATCTTTCTTGATTATGACGCCCTGCTGGATACAGATAATTTCGTACGCGAAACGCTCAGACGCAATAGAAGCAGTTTGCCGAATCCCTGTTCAAGCGCTGACATACACGCGCTGTTAGGGAAAGAGATTGTAAAAATAAAACCTGAACTGAAGGATGAAAGTCTCCTGGCTGTTGCATACGAAGCCGGGATTCCCGTCCACACGTCATCTCCTGCAGATTCAAGCATAGGCATGAACGTCGCAGCGCTGATGCTTGAGGGAAAACCGATCCCTATGGATACCCATCAGGATATTAATGAAGTAACAAGCTATGTCTATGATGTCAAGAAAAAAGGCGGTAAAAGCGCTGTTCTGCTTCTCGGGGGAGGCAGTCCCAAGAATTTTGTGCTTCAAACCGAACCTCATATTCAGGAGGTGCTCGGATTACCGGAAGCCGGTCATGACTTCTTCATACAATTTACGGATGCACGCCCCGATACGGGAGGCCTCAGCGGAGCAACCCCTTCAGAAGCTGTTTCGTGGGGGAAGATCGACCCTTCCGCTTTATCAAAAACCATTGTTTCTTACGGGGACTGCAGCCTTATGCTGCCGTTCTTTGTCAGCTATGTCTTAAATAGATCCGAGGCTCGTTCAATGTCCGGATTATATGACAAAAGGAACAGGCTTGTTCAGCAGTTAAAGAACGATTACAGAAAGACAGGAAGCTTCAAAAAGTCCTAATGTTAATCCCGATTGCATTTTTTAACGTGACTTATGCTATATTATTATTGACTTTTAAAGTCGGAAAAGACTCATCGCGTTAAAGGCTGTGGGTTTTTTTCATTTACTAACTTTTCAGGAGAGGATAAAGATGGGAAAAAAACTGTATGTGGGTAGCATTCCATTCACTGCAACGGAAGAGGATCTTACAAATCTCTTCTCAACAATCGGAGAAGTTGAATCTGTGAAGATAATAACTGATCCAGGCACAGGCCGGTCAAAGGGTTTCGGATTTATCGAAATGGCTACTGAAGAAGATGCCAAGAGAGCCATTGATGACCTTAACGGGAAGTCGTTTATGGATAGGTCGATAATGGTTAACGAAGCCAGACCCCAGCAGCCGAGAGAGAAGAGAGGTTTCGGCGGCGGTGGTGGCGGCGGCAGAGGCGGCTTTGACAGAGGCAGAGGCGGTGGCGGCGGCGGCAGAGGCGGCAGCAGGGGATCAGGAGGTCCTCGCAGCGGCGGCGGCGGCAGAGGCGGCAGCAGGTAAAAATTTCTTCAGTCAAGAAATAAAGAAAAAAGCTATTTAAGGATTTTAAAACAGACTTCTAAAAGAAGTATTTTTAAACCTCAAAATACCTCTCCAATTTTCTTAAGGCTCTCATCAGGGAATGATTGCTGATCTTTGTTGAGTGTATTGCTTTTTTTCATAATACCAATTGTCCCGTAACGGGTCTTTCAGACTACAGGAAAAGTGCGTCTTAAGTCCAGAGCGGAACCTGATTAATTAACAATGAGCAATGAATAATGGGTAATTAAGGAGTCCATAATTACTCATTATTCTTTAGGGTATCGCACAATATGTTTTTTCCATACTTGCTTAAAGTTAATGAATGATGATAGATAGACTGTACAGAAAGTTATTAATAGTCAGACCACACCCGCCCAGAAAATTTATTCGGATCTGTTTTGAGGACCGGGGGAAAGGTAATACCGCTTCCGAAGGGCACTCGTTCTGAAGACGAACGCTGAACATATTGTTAATACTGCTACTCCTCCCAAGAACTGTTCACGAAAAGCCTTGACAGGCTTAATGTTACAGGCATGCCTTTTTCAAATGCATTTTTAGGGTTAAGCGCATCAAGAAAAAGTGATTTTAATATACTTGGGGGAGTGTGTCTTTGTGATATAAAGATGGGGTGTAAAGAGAGGAATGCACAAAAAAAATTAGTTATGCTGAGCTAATCGGGTTTACGGAACGACTCTTTTCCATTTCCCATGTTCGCGACTGACCATTTTGCTTTTCTTCTATCTCTAAAATACATTTGCAAGAGGCTCAGAGTGCATATAGCTATCGCTCCGACTGTTTTCATGGTTCCTTCCGTTTATTGAATTGTGAACAAACCATCGCTGGCATCGCTGCCCAGAACAGTGCCCAGCGAGTCTTTGAGAATAACCCTGACCTTGCATTTATATTTCGGTTTTGAAACAACTGGAATGGTATCCCATAAATATTCATACGTGGTATTTTGCGAAAAATTCCCCACTATAGTTTTGATCGGAATCCATGTCACGCCGCCATCCTTGCTATATGATAACTCCATTCTTGCAATTGATGCCCCTTGCTTCATGCCGTTTATCTTCCAACCAATTGTATAGGGCACACTGCTGGTAAGGGGTTCGCCGCCGTTGGGCTCTGTTATGCTGACGGTCTCAATGGTGTACGGCAAATTGTTCACATCGGCCCCGGAACTCACCGTTGCACCTTCCTTGTAGCCGA
>JAGVGM010000320.1 GCA_020057065.1 Thermodesulfovibrionia bacterium | reverse complement strand
ACTTATTTATAAAAACAGGTTCCAAACTATGAGAAAAACTACAGTGGCCAAGATCGTGAAGCAAGCCGGCTAACACAAAATATATTTCTTCCGATTTAGGAAGTGTTTTTTTCTGTGCATAAACACGGCATTTATTTGCTACAGATATACTATGTTCATAACGTGTTGAAGGTCCATTTCCATTCAGGCAAACATATCCCAGGATTCCCAAAAATGAAATATCTCTTAATCGCTGAAATTCAGGCGATTCTATTACTTCTGAATAGATACTGTTTCCCTTAATAATTTTCATGTTACTTATAATATCGGCATCATGCGATTAATTTATAAAAAATTAATCATCTTTGAATCAATGGTACTCGCATTAATTAAATTATATCGCAAATTTTCAAATTGACCAGTACTAATTAAAATAGATAAAAATGGAGCCATGTCTTCTCTCCTTTCTATCACCAGAGCCTTTGTCTCTTAAATATCATAAGTAAATAATATCTTATTTTCAAGGAAAAAGTTCGGAAGTACAGAAGCGCTGAAGTACGGAAGCGTAAGATATTGCGATTCTAAGTGCTTGTGGACAGTGCCACTACTTTACACTTTTGTTATCTTATGCGCAGGAACAGGAAATCGTGCTTAACTATTGAATTTAATATCTTAAGATGTAAATTTGCTCCCATATTTGCTATCACAAGAAAAAAATTACTTCTCCCAACCTTCTTAATATCTGCCAACATAAGCCCAATGATGGCATCCGGATAATCCCCCTCAATGGTTAAGAGCAGAAGACAGGATATGCGATGGAAGGAATTTATTAAAGCAGGGGGCATGAGACAATTGCGCTCCGGAATTTGATTGCGGCGGTAGAGCAGGTTTTCGGTGAGAAATGCGAATGCCTCAATGAGAGTAACGCCCGGATCGCTCTCATTTAAGTTAGTCCACTCAGGATTGAGTACTACCAGGGTCAAACCTTCATTATACATTGAAGAAAACCCTATGACGGCATCCTGTCCGATCTTTCACGCTTACACTCTACTATGCTTGCGAGCTTTTTTCATCCCCTCCCAAACCCGATCTGCTTCTTGTTCGGTACCGGCTGACGCATGAGTTCTCTTATTGCATCGAATACAACCCTGAACTGAACATCATATTTCCTTTCCATATCTTCAATCTTTCTTGCAAGGTCTTTATGTGTTGCCAATATCCCGCGCAACTTGATAAATGCCTTTACCACCTGTATGCTGGTTTGCACGGCAATTGTACTGTTTAATACAGTTGCAAGCATCACTGCGCCATGTTCAGTAAAGGCAAAAGGCAACGCGTGAGAAAATCTCAGCTTTTTAAGGTGGTCACAATTTGTGACCACCTCTTCTTTTTCATGTTTTGTTAGTTGGAACATGAACTCGTCCGGAAAGCGTTCTTTATTGCGCTTAACCGCCTGAAAGATAAATAGGCTGCGACTGACTATAATTACAGCCCATTATACTCTTTCACGTCCAGTCTCAATATTTTGAGGGCCTTCTGATCATAATCTGAAAAGAGAAAAGAAAAAACAGAATTATTCGTAAGAAGCGGGTCCATATCGTCAGTGATGATCCCCTTTTGTTTTAATTCTTCCCAGCAGGGAGTCTCCGGAATAGGTGAGAATTCTGTAAGATGTATCCTGACATCAAGGCTTTTTAAAAAGTTAACGCCCTCTCTTACCTCATCGAATCCCTGACCGGGAAGTCCGTACATTAAATAGGCGCCTATATGTTCCTTTGTAAAGCCATGCTTTCTTAAAACCCTGACCGCAGATGCGAAACCGTCATTAAAAATCTTTCCACCTGTTTTTACCTGTCTCTCTTCGTTAACTGTCTCCAGCCCCAGTCTTAAGGTCGTGAACCCTGATTGTTTCATTAAATATGCCAGTTCATCATCAATGAATCGCGCATGAACGCCATTTGGACAATGAAACCGCGCCTTCAGTCCTGACCTGATCAGTTCTTTCAGGATGATCTTCATGTGAGAATCGGCTTTGAAGAAAAGGGCATCATCATAAAATGCGAAATCACGGACGCCTGATCCATACAATGCAATTATTTCTTTGATCACATCGGACGGCTCTCTTTGCAGAAAGCCGTCATACAAAACGGACGATGCGCAATAGGAGCACTTGTAAGGACAGCCTGAAGAGGTAAGGATTGGGGCGAAAGGATATTGCTGATAGAGTCCAAGATTGTAATATGGTTTTGGAGGATTTGTCCTTTTCAGTCTGCACCCAAGATTTTCGATCACAGTTTCCATGTATTTATCTGAAAATCCCCCTGTATCCCCCTTTTCCAAAGGGGGACTTCCTTCATTTATATGTCCTTTATATACATGATCCGCACCTGAATTCTTTAGTGCGTGTGAATGAAAAAGTGTTGCGTATATTCCTCCCAATAGTACCGGGGTATCAGGAGAAAGTGTTTTAATGATCCTAATCGCTTCCTGAACACCTGGATACCAGTAAGACATTATTGAGGTTATCAGAATAAGATCACAGGGAAGATGGCTTTTTAATGTTTTCTTGAAGTCCTCAACGCTTATTCCGTATCGTGCGTAATATCTTGGGATATCTTTTAATGTCTCCGGCTTTTCTATTATCTCTTTTGGGTATTTACCTGTCCCGTATCTTTTTTCTTTGAACATATCAGTGCAATCGATCAATTTCATGTCAAGGTCAAACCGGCTCAAATACTCAGCAAGCTTTAACAGTCCCAGTGGTCTTGACCATAAATTTACGGCAGCAACGTCATAGATCCACGGGTTTATGAGAATGCATCTTGGTTTCATGGGGAATAATCCTGAAGCAAAATAAAATAGAGTCATCTTCAGGCCTGCCTCTTTGGACTACAGAAACGCTGGCACGTTCTTTTAATGCTCCATTTTCTAAGAGCGTGACCAATTGCCTTCAGATGGCTCTATAAGTTTGAAGCGATGCCCTGTTTCGTTTAAACCTTGGAGCTTTTTATATAATGGAGCTTCGGTAGATGCATTAGGCTTCCTCCTGTGCTCTGGGAGGCTTGCACACCGCTATCTAACTCCCACTCCTTACCAATTTGCTTGGTCCTCCGGTCTATTACGCTCCAGGGTATCGCAAGCTGTGTTCTTATTTTTATTTTAGCTCAAATTTTTACTTTGTCAAGCCCCCCAATAATATATTTTTTTGCATAACAGTTTTATCTTTCAATTTCACACCACGCTTACATTTTTTCAGCTTTCTTTATTTGGGACTGTCTTCTTGATAGATAGGAACCTGTTAATGCATCGATGTCTGCAGTAAGCTCCTGCAGCCGAAGCTCTTTGTCTATCTTCTCTTTGATATCTTCATGAGGAGAGAGAAGCATTTCGATCTGCATCCGTCTCCTTTCAAAATAAAGCCGCGTGACTTCATTCAGAATATCATCCCTGAGTTCGACCATCAGCTTTGATCTTGAATCAATTGAAGTCTGCGCATCGTTCCAGATGAGGTCTCCGAGTTCCCAAGAAAGTGATATGGACCATCCACTGTCTTTATCTTTTGTGATGTCATCATCAAGATATTTACCTTGATAGTAATAATCGTCGCTTTGCCAGGACTTATTTTTATCGTATTTAAACGTTAAGTCAGGGAGTAATGCCTTCATTGCTGCAGCTTTTCTCCAACCGCTTATTTTGTCAGGCTGCACTTCGGCATAGCTCATGGCGGCTTCCCTGATTTCTTCAATGGTGGGTTCATTGCCGAATTCTGAAAAGACCTGTTGAGCTTCAACCTTACTGTGATCAGAAAAAACCTTTGCAACGGGAACCATTTTATACAGGCCGTTCCTTGTCGCAGCCCATAGCGCTTTGGAGCCGGCGTACCGATCATAAGAAAATGCGATGGAACGTATATCAGAAGAAACCAGACCATTATACAGTTCATGCCAGTTGTCGGAAGTCTTCGAGTATCTGAACACACCCTTTTCTGTGGCTGCAAATATACTGTCCGGATCCTCGGAGCTTACCGCGAGGCGCCGAATATCGCGATTAATGAGGCCTGAATTACCTGCTTTTCTCCATGTCAAACCGCTGTCTTGAGTAATTAAAAGTCCAGCCGTTGTACCGGCAAATACAATTTTGCTGTCTGCCGGGTCAATAGCAATGCTTTTTATTTCTATACCAGTATTTATTTCCTCAGGATATATTGCTTCATCTTGCCTTGAGATAGTATCATTTATTTCCGAAAGGTTTGTTACAAAGATCCGTTGCCAGTCAATTCCATTGTTTGTACTTTTGTAAATCCCTTTACCTGTTGCTGTATAGATTATATCAGCCCTGGAATTGTCGATCGCGATCGACCTCACCGGGGATCCCGCAGGCAAATTATTGTCCCTGTTCCAGTCTTTTCCATTATTGTCTGTACGGTAAAGACCTGATCCGGTGCCAATAAATATGATCTGTGTGTGTACAGGATGAACAGCAATAGAGACAACAGAGTCTTCCAGGTTTCCTATCCCACTGAAAATCCTTACCCACTGAGATCCTCCGTCATCGCTCCTGTAAAGTCCTTCACTGGTTCCCGCTAAAATAATCTTTTCGTTTTTGGGCATTGCAGTGATAGTATTTATTGTATTTCCTGTGCCCCTGAATGACAAAACCTCTTTCCAGGTTTTCCCTCCGTCAGCTGTGCGATATACAGAGTTCATGGAATTTGTGTAAGCCATGTCCTGGATATCAGGACTGACAACCACATTCTGTAAGTCAGCGTCTATGATACCGCCGCTAAAGTCCTTCCAAACCATCTCATGCACGCCTGCGTTTGCCGTTAAGGCAAGATGCAGGGAAAAACAGACAACTGCTGCTGCTGCCAAAGAAATGCTGTGTCCCCTCATCGCAAATCTCCTTTCCTTTTATATGGTTTTAAGTTTAGGTTACCCGAACTTATTCCAATATCTTTTGAGAACCTGAAACGAGTGCGGAGTAACGGTTCAATATTGGCAATTAAGCATTTTCCTGCAGACAGGAATATAATATTTACGATCTCTTGTTTTTTAAAGCAGGAATATTAAAAAGCCATGTCCCAAAAGTGTAAATAGTATATTCATTTTTAATAATGAGGTCAAGTAAACCTACTATTCTCTTGATTTAAACAAAATCTCTGAGATATGCTGAAACAATAATTATGAAAAACAATACTGAATTTTGTGAAATTTGCAGGGAACCTGTTATGGATGAATATTTCATGCGTCTCGCAATGAAAGAGGCGGAATCAGCCTTTGCAGAAGGTGAAGTCCCTGTCGGCGCGGTACTTGTAATAAAAGACCGGGTTATTGCTTCGGCACATAATGTTAAAGAAGCCCTTAATGATCCGACAGCACACGCAGAGTTAACCGTAATAAGAGAAGGTGCAATAAATATAGGGAATTGGCGCTTGAATGACGCAACTCTCTATGTAACCAAGGAACCCTGTGTCATGTGTGCGGGCGCTATGGTAAATGCGCGTCTGGGCAGACTTGTTTACGGCTGCAGGGATGAGCGGTATGGCGCGATAGCAAGCAGGCATCAGCTTGCTCATGATCCGGGGCTTAATCATCAGATAAAGGTCGTATCAGGAGTCCTGGAAAATGAATGTGCAGACATTATAAAGAGGTTTTTTGTAAAATTAAGACGCAACACCGAGGAATAGCTGATTACTGACAGCTGATAGCTGTTAGCTTTTTTTTGGAGAGGTGCCAGAGTGGCTGAATGGGACGGTCTCGAAAACCGTTGTGGGGGTAACTTCACCGAGGGTTCAAATCCCTCCCTCTCCGCCATAATACTCATTTAACATATTCTGTTCATGTTCATATGAAAATTCTCATCCGCGGGGTAAATTGGATCGGCGATGCTGTTATTACAATGCCGTCGATAAGAGCAGTGCGTCGTGCATTTCCCGAGGCCCACATAAGTTTGCTCGTACATCCCTGGGTTGCAGATATCTTCAAAGAAAATCCTTATATCAATGACATTATTCTCTATGACGAGAGCTTCAATGGTATAGCCGGAAAATTCAGGCTCGCAAAAAAATTGCGCCGGCAAAAATTTGATATTGCGATACTCCTCCAGAATGCATTTGACGCTGCACTTATTGCAAGGCTTGCAGGTATCCCTGAAAGAGTCGGATACAGCAGGGATTTTCGCGGGTTCCTTTTAACAAAGGCAATTCCTGCAACAAAAGATACTCTGTCGCGGCATCAGGTTTATTATTATTTAAATCTTCTAAAGTCAATGGGCATTGATGCAAAGGAAACACATCCCTATATTTATCTGACGGATGATGAGAGACAATGGGCGAGGAACTGCCTTACAGTAAGGGCGATTCATGAATCGCCCCTACACCATCCCCCAACCCCTAACCCCCAACCCCTAATCGGCATCAACCCCGGTGCAGCTTATGGCTCTGCAAAAAGATGGTTACCTGAAAGGTTTGCGGAATTAATATCCAGGATAATCAATGAACTTAATGGAAGGGTCATAATATTCGGAAGCAAATCTGAGGTCGGGATCGTGGATGAGATTCTTTCATTTGTAGGGGCAATTCATGAATTTCCCCTACAACATACTCATATCTTAAATATGGCCGGTAAAACCAATCTCAGGGAGCTTGCCGCACTGACTGCTGAGTGCGATGCTTTCATCACAAATGATTCAGGCCCAATGCACATAGCTTCCGCACTCTTTGTGCCGGTTGTTGCGATGTTTGGTTCAACAGATAAATCAGTAACTGGCCCTTTTGGCGAGGGGCATCAAATTATTACAAAAAACCTTACCTGTTCCCCCTGCATGGAAAGGGAATGCCCTGAAGGACATTTAAAATGTATGACTGAGATTGCCGCAGACGATGTATTTGCAGCGCTTAAAAAAGCCCTTCCCGGAGAGAGGGCGGTCTTTCTTGACAGGGATGGAACAATAATAGAGGACATGCACTACCTTAACACCTTCGACAAGCTCGTTATTTTCCCTAATGTAAAAGAAAACCTGCAGAAATTGAAAGATGCCGGATTTAAACTTATAGGGGTTACGAATCAATCCGGAATTACAAGAGGTATTGTAGATGAAAAATTCGTACTTGAATTGAACGGTTACCTTCAGAAAGAATTTGGGATAGATGATTTTTATTATTGCCCTCATCATCCTGATGAACATTGTCCGTGCAGAAAACCGGAACCGATGATGCCGTTATCGGCCAAACTTAGGCACAGGATAAATTTAAAAGCTTCTTATGTGATCGGCGATAAGGAACTGGATGTACAGCTTGCCAAAAAAACCGGAGCAACAGGAATATTATTGTCTTCAGAGACCTCCCCTGAAAACTCCAGCGCTTCTTATATTGCAAAAGATTTAGCCGGTGCTGTTGAATGGATTTTGCGAAGAGAAGCAAAAGAATTAAAGTGAGAGGGTTCTATTTGGCATCAGACGTACGAATTAACTAGAAGACCCTTTTCCTGGCAGTATTGAATTGTTTTTCCTTTACGATTATATATCGCGTTAGTTCCGAAAGCACCCGGGAGGTCTGCCGCCAAGTGAGCATCAAGCATCTTAAATTCTGAGCCGTTATCCTTTTCAGCCAGTTCCAGGCTATAGGGAGTCACATCAATGACTTCCTCCTGCTCCGGTGAATAATTCAGCCTTCTATTGTCAAAATACTGGTTATACGAGCGGGCATCATTATTTATATTAACGCTACGGTTATCAAGCTTCAGTTTGAAAAAATTTAATAAATTAAAATTAATTACCGTTGTCATGAAGCCTTCAGTCTTTTTTTAATAACCCGGCTTTTTATGAAGCGATAAGTTTGCCTACGGATAGATGGAGGATGAAGTTGATTAAAACCCCTTTTTCTTTTTGGTCGAATTCCGGGTTGTATTTTGTTTCAGAGGTCATAGCGTGTCCCGTAATGTCCTCTTAAAATGGTTCCTGTTTAATACAATTTTAATTATACCAAGTTATGATAAAAATTAAAACAACCAGGCGACCATTCAGTTATTATTTTGTCATTCCGATTGGCTTTTTTCTACCAGTGGCGAACATCTCCCACATCTAAATGAACAAACCCTGACCGTGGGTAATACCCAACACCTCCTGCTTTCAGTTCCATAGCAGAGAGTTTTAGGGCCTTGTTGGAATAGTTCGGAACCCGTATATCAACAGCTTTCCCATACATATGAAGACTGTTTTTGGCTACACCCCTTTTCCTCTTCCTGAGTTTGGCATTTGTCTGGGGTGTACGATAACCGGAAATTATATGGAATGGTTCACTAATATTGAGTTTTTCTTTAAGGGCGAAAAGCAGGTCTAAAAGATTCGTATCAATTGCTTCGATTGTTTCAGTTATATGATCACGAAAGATATGGTTGATCTCAGTAAGAGCGTCGGTTAAATATTGTCCGTTGCTCCAGTAATCTGCCTGCAGCTTTTCCCCGGTATAAATATTATAGAGAAAAATAGAGCGCTCAGGTAATAGTAGATCTTTTACCGCTGAAAATGCCTTACGGGGGATAAAACTTGAAGCCATAGCTACAAGGCCGCCAGTAAGTATGCTCCTTCTGCTTACCATTAAATCCAATGCTGCTTTTAGTTTTTTCTCGATTAAATTCAATGTGTTATACCTCCTTTAGCTAAAAAATAAGAAATCCTATCATAACATGTCAAATAAAAAATCTCAATTAAATTATTCCTTCAATTCATTCTATATAGAGTCTGCTTATAAACTCCCTTTGTCTGTCATTCCCGAGGTTTTAATCGGGAATCTATCCTTGAGCTTATTTAGATTCCCGCTCAACAGACTACGGGAATGACAAATTTACTTATCGGCATTTATAAACAGACACTATCAAATCTGCCTTTTACCGAAATGATGTATATTTATTTTTAAGACGGCACACAAGACTGACAAAAATCGTCACTTGAGACAAATAGTTGACGTGGTTTCGATTGATCTGGCTCTCTTATGGAAAATTAACTTCTTGTAATAATTAGTTATTTTACGAATAAATCGTCTGGAATAAAAAATGCAATGTAAAGAATGAAAACAACAAGACTACCAAGTTAATAAAAGGAGGTGATGGTTAGTAAGTATAGCAGGGGGTAAAAAAACGGTTTTTATAAATAACCCGTTCAAATCATATCCGGTCGTTGACCGGGAATTAACCTTAAGGAGGACGTAAATGTACAAAGCAATAAACAACATAAGAGACCGTAAAGGTTTCACACTTATCGAGCTGCTGATAGTCGTTGCGATTATCGGTATTCTTGCAGCAATAGCTATTCCTGCTTATATCGGTGCTCAGGAAAAGGCAAGAAAATCAAACCTTGAAAAGGCTGCAAAGTCATCTGAGGCAGACCTTCAGCACTGGTTGAACTCTGCATTGAAGGGTTCACTGGCTACAAATCCGGGGGCAAATCTTATAGAGGTTGATACAAACTGGGATGGTGCGATAACGGCTGCTGATATGGTTAACACAGCATTATTTCTTGTCGGCGGAGCTGGTGCTGATCTCGCTATCTCTACCCAATATGCTACTGCGAGAGCTTTGGAACTTTCCCCGTGGATAAGTATGGGTGGTTGTGGTGCGGCAATCCCCTTGTTTAGTACCGCTGCTGCTCCTCCAGTCGCTCCTAATTCTCCGTGTACAATTACGCTTTCACCTGCTGTTGGTTCAACAGGGAACCGGATGACAATTACTGCAATTACCAACGGCCCAGGCGGAAGTACTACCGCTAGTGCAGAACAGTTATCTCAACGGAGTATAACAGCCGAATAATTTTATTGTGCTCAAGAGGGGGGGATTGATCCCCCCCTTCTTAACTTTAAGGTAGCTATGTTAATTCTTAATAAAAACAGAAATAAAGGCTTCACCCTTATTGAGCTTCTTGTTGTCATGGCGATCATTGGAATCCTCGCAACAGTTGCAGTAACAAGTTATACAGGCGCAACATTAAAAGCCCGGCGCTCTGAAGCTTATTCTAACCTTACTTCTCTCAGACTCCTTGAAGAACAGCGTTTTGCCGAGAATGCGACTTATACTAACAACTTTGGTGATATGCCGGGTTGGAATCCCACGGCAGGGTCATATAATTATGCGTTGGCAGTAGGTGTTGAACTTACGGCGCCGGTTGCCGTACCATATGATGCTGTAACAGCAGCCGAACCCAACTGTTTCATAGCAACTGCTACAGGCATTGCAGGGACCAGTGTTGCGGGCGATGTCTTTGCAATAGACTGCGACAACAGGAAAAACTTCTGATCATCACTCCATCGTCAAAAGCCTTTTTTCGCCCATTCTCATCGCCGTCCATAGAACCATAACATTAAGAACCAACACCGACAGGAATAATAAACCGATCATCGACCACCCTTTAAGGGTCAAAGCTGATCTGCTTATCTCTTTCATGAACAGTCCTGATGCAGGGATGATCTCAAGCAGGATGGTAATAATAATTACCGCAAAAGACGAAAGCATAAATACCGTACCCTGAAAACCCGATTGTCCCTTATTAGCATCCTCGATCGAGAATCCTGCATTATATGCGCCTATTCCAACTGCAAGCCCTGTTATTGACGCAACAAGTATTAGACAGGTACTGATGCTTAAGGCCATAAACCACTTATTAACTCCAAGAAATATATTTGAGATAACAATAAGTCCCCCGGCCAGAATAATCAGAGGTAAAAATGCGGTAAAAAATTTGTTCCATAAAAATTGGCTCATACTTAACGGCGAAACCCGGATTATCCAGAAGGCGCGTCCTTCACTGCCTACAGACGGCAGTACAAGGCGGGTAGCTACAGCTGAGATAACAAACCCGACCAGGCCGATATTAAAAAAGGAAATGATATACCTTAATTTGAGGCTTACCATTGAACCCCATTCTACCGGAAGGGCCTTTATACTGAAAAGGTAGATTACTGTAATTGCAAAAAGCAGCAGCACCTGTGATGATTGGCCTATGTTCCGAATGAAAGTTAATATATCCTTTTCAGCAAGCGCCCTTCTGCTGCCCCTGAAGAAAAATAGCATTACTCTTAAGAACTTTGAAAATATAAACCTTAAAGAGAGATAACCCCCAAGGCCTTTCTGAGGGGCCTCTGATGACATCAGAAACGGTTTACGGGTCTGTTGCGATTTGACAAGTCCTTCATAATAAAAGGAATTAAAAAGCATACTGCCGAAGATGATCGAAACACATGAAGTAAAAAACAGGAGGAGTATGAAAAACAGGGGAATTCCTCCCTGTGCAATAAAAAAGGGCGTAAGTGTTTCAGCTACCCATGTGCTTGGAAGCAATACAGAAACCGGCATTCTCATCTCGGAAATAAATATGGTAAGGTTGGCAAACCACTCAGGATTTGCAAAGCGTTCAGGCCTTAGAAATCTGAAAAGTAAGAATATAATGACTAATATTAATAATCCTAAAAAAATGAAAATGTTTTTTGCGCGTTTGGCCGGAACAATTCCCATAAGGAAGATACCGATACATACCCCCATCCCCGATGGTATTAGTACGAACATCAGCAATACCGGAAACAGGAATAAATAATAGCCGGCAGACGCCTTATATGATAATCCCAATGCAATAAATACCGGCAAGACAGCGAAAATAATCATCCAGGACGATTTGATGAAAGTCCCAAGCCACTTGGAAAGATAAATATTGTCCCACGAAACAGGGGAAGAAAGGATAACTGGCAGATCCGGAGAAAGATAAAAATCATTTATACTTACAAGCAGACTGCTGAATATCAGAAGAAAAAATATGATCATCAGCAGCAGGGAAATACCTTTCAGGGCGATAATATTGCCAACATTTCCGTCCATTCCCTGGAGTCTTGTCAGCAGGGTTGGAAGAAAATGAAGTGCAATAAACCAGAAACCCGCGCCCATCAGCAGAACAAACAGTGATTTTACATATGCGGCCCGGGCGGAACGTAAGAGCCGGTTCTTAAAGGTCCACCATTGAGGAGAAAATATTGCAATAAACTCTTTCATACAAAATGTATATTATGTCTGTAATTCCTTGATAATATTGGCTATGTCTTCTCCGCCGGTTAATCGCAAAAATACCTGCTCGAGGCCGCTGTCAGGAGTATGTGCCTGTCGCCTCAGTTCGTCGGAGGTCCCGGTATTAATAATATTCCCTTTATGGATGATCGCCATCCTGTCGCACATCTGTTCAGCAATTTCAAGAATATGAGTTGACATAAATATACACATCCCGTTATTTCTTGATGTATGTAATATCTCTTTGAACAGTCTGGCCCCGCGAGGGTCCAGACCGATAAGAGGCTCATCCAGAATCAGCGCCTTGGGGTTGCGCATAAAAACCGCTGACAAACTGAGTCGCTGTTTCATTCCGTGTGAGAAATTTTCAACCAGCTCATTGGACCATTCAGTAAGGCCGAAGATCTCTAAATATTTCAGCCCGCTCTCACGAAGGTCTTTGTCATTTACCCCGTATATCCCTGCAACGAATTTCATATATTCCCATGCCGTAAGCTTCTCATACAGGATAGGCCTGTCAGGGATATAGCCGAGTACTTTCTTTGCCGATACAGGGTCTTTCTGTATGTCATGTCCGTCAATTGTAATGGTCCCGGATGTAGGCTTCATAAGACCCATGATCATCTTAATAGTGCTTGTCTTTCCTGCGCCGTTAGGCCCAAGAAAACCGAATATCTCGCCTGCTTCAACTTTCAGGCTGACATTATTAACAGCGATATGTTCACCGTAACGTTTTACAACACTATCCAGTACTATCATAATGCCTCTATTATATCGATTTTTATATTCTTGATAATGTTACCGAATGAGGCTATTTTATCAATATCTCCCTCTACAAAACGGATATGTGTTACATCCGCAGGGAATTGCCCCAGTGTCGGATCAACCGGCACCCATTCGTTAAACCAGACCTCCGGCCATACATGATAGTAAAAAAAGCCGTAACGGAATACAAGTCCCCCGACCATCCTGGTTGGAAGGCCACCGGCCCGTGCAAAAGCAGTAAATAATACAGTGTGCTCGTTACAGTCGCCGTTGCGAGTTTTAAAGATTTCCATGGCAGTCTGTAACCGGAAAAGAGGAGATTTTGAGATTGATAGATACAAATTGGATGTAAGATAGCGTGCCAATCTGAAAGAATCTTTCTCGATGTCGATAAATTTTTTAGCATTATATTTTATTGTATGATGATCGCTCTGAACAAAAGGGGTCGGGCTGAGATACTGCTCGAGGCCCTTTTCCTGATATGGCAGCAAATACTTTTTCTCCTTCATGGTCTCCTCTGTTCCTTTGCTTATTTCAAGTATTTCGCCTTTCAGCGCCTGGCGCCCTTCATTCAGCAAAGGATAATCGGATACTTTAACGCCTGAAATCCGTATCTTCAGACTGGACAATTGTTCCGGTTCCTGCAGCCGTTCATCTGACTTGATCTCAGGGACAGAAAGGTAATCAAAAAGATAGAACTTATCCATTGATTTTGCATAATCCTTTGGATCAGCAAGGTTTATAAACCCTGCAGCGTTCTGCTCCTTCAGTGTCTTTTTAGCATCATTTATCCACAAATAATTACCACCAACTTTCAATAAATATACCGTATTTACATGAATACCAATCTTAACCGGTATCAGTTCCTGCACCTCGGCAACTACATCCTCAACCTTCAGGGTAAAGATATTTAATACAGGCACGCTGAAACGCTTTCCTTTATCAAGACCTTGTTCGTAAAGCATATATTTGACGGTTATGGGGAAATAGGGTCGCCCTTCTATTTTTTCAGCTTGCGTCTTTTTCTGTTTGTCCGTTTCAAGATAGACAATCAGCATGTTATTTTCGTCCAGTTCACCGTGTGATTTGATAAATGACTCTCCTGAATGAAACTCAAAATTAAAAGACTTGATCATATAATGAAGGTCGGTCAGACATGTAAAATTAGTAATGCTATGAACGGTCCTATCTTTAAGCGGAACATCCGTTTCACTGTATTGAGTGAATCTGTATTCTCCGCCTATTTTTTCGGTAACCGTACTAAGATACCCTATCTTATGATTTTGGACATATATGCTGAACCATTCTTCGCTCGTCTTAAACTGACTTCCAGAGAGAGCCTGAAGAGGGGTTAGTTCAGAACCGGAGATATACTGCCGGGAGATAAGAACGAATATAAGGCAAAACCAGATGCCAATGATTCCCAATTTTACAAATAAAGAAAATCTTTTTGACATTATTGTTTTTTGTCTGCAGAAATTATTTAAAGTTCAAATATATATTTGTTTCGTCTTTGTGCCTTATCGCATTTAAAGATACAGGTTAAAAAGATCCATCTGCTCTATATTTTCCTGATGATTCAGTACAGGATATTTATCATCGAAACAGGCCTTGCAGTATTTTTCAGAGTCCGGAACAACGTTCAATAACCCTTCAAGACTTAAATAGCTCAGTGTATTGGCTGTAATATATTTTCTGATTTCATCAATACTATGTGTTGATGCAATGAGTTCTTTTCTCGTAGGCGTATCAATACCATAGAAACATGGACCTGTGGTGGGTGGAGAGCTTATCCTCAGATGCACTTCTTTTGCACCCCCGCCCTCCCGTAACATTTTTACAATTTTTTTACTCGTAGTTCCTCTGACAATTGAGTCATCAATTACTAATACTCTTTTACCTTCAAGGAGTTTCCGGACCGGGTTCAATTTAATTTTCACACCAAAATGACGGATCGACTGCCGAGGCTCTATAAAGGTCCTTCCTACATAATGGTTCCTTATTAATCCAAAGTCAAAAGGGATCCCGCTTTCTTCAGCATACCCAAGCGCGGCCGACACTCCTGAATCAGGCACGGGGATAACCATATCGGCATCCACCCCATGTTCCCTTGCCAGTTGCCTTCCCAGTTCTTTTCTTATGGCATCTACATTTATATTTCCAAAAATATTGCTGTCAGGTCTTGAAAAATATATGAATTCAAAAATACAGAAGGCGTTTTTTGAAGGAGGCAAAGGTTTCAAGGAATTTATTCCGTTCTCATTTATAATTACCATCTCTCCCGGCTCAACATCCCGTACATACGTTGCTCCTATGAGATCAAATGCGCAGGTCTCAGATGCAACAACATATGAGCCGTCGTATCTGCCGATGCTCAAGGGCCTGAATCCATGGGCATCTCTTATGGCGATCAGTTCATTTTCTGTCATGATAAGTATACTGAAAGCGCCGGCAACAGCCTTCATCGCATCTGTTAAACGTTCATAAAGACTTCCTCTGGAGCTTGCAATCAGGTGGATAATCACCTCGCTGTCTGATGTTGACTGAAATATGGCGCCTTTTGATTCCAGCTCGTTTTTTAAATCAAGTGCATTTACAAGGTTGCCGTTATGAGCGATTGCAAGCGAACCGAGTGAGAAATTGACCATGATGGGCTGGACATTTTTCAGGGAACTTGAGCCTGCAGTAGAGTAACGATTATGCCCGATAGCAATTGCGCCGGGAAGACGCTTCAAACGCTTTTCACTGAAAATATCCGCAACAAGCCCCATTGATTTTTCAATATGGAGCTGTCTCCCGTCCGAAGAACATATGCCAGCCCCCTCCTGCCCCCTGTGCTGAAGGGCGTGCAGCCCCAGATAGGTGAGGTTCGAAGCTTCATTGTGACCGTAAATGCCGAATATCCCGCATTCATCGTGAAACTTGTCATTTGTTTTTTGCAATTTGCTCATATTAAATATAAATCGATACCGTGATATTATAGCATTTATTAATAACTATTCACTGACCCTAAACCCTAAATCCTGTCAACTGTTTCATCGCACCATTTCCTTGTATTCTGAAACATTTTAAACCATGGAGATGCCTTCAGGTTTTGCTTCCAGTCCTCAGGCATCCATCCCCACTGCCATTTAAGAAAGGTCCTTTCAGGATGAGGCATTATGGCAAGATGCCTTCCGTCCGGAGAGCAGATACTCGCTATGCCATGAGCAGAACCGTTTGGATTAAAAGGATATTCCATCGTGACCTCATTGTCATCATTTACATAGCGCACAGGAGCCAAATTGTCTTTAGTTATTCTTTCAAGTATAGCCTGATCCGGGAAGTGCGCCCTGCCTTCACCATGAGCAACCCAGATGCCGAGTACCGAGCCTTCCATTCCCTTCAGCATAATTGAAGGGCTTTGTAAAATTTTAACCGTCGAAAATCGCGATTCAAAGCGCCCGGATACATTGTGAATAAATCTTGGCTGTTCTCTATCGTCAATCCCCTCCCATGGAACCCGGCCAAGCAGCGCCATAAGCTGACAACCATTGCATACGCCCAGACTGAACGTATCTTTTCTATTGTAAAAAACCCGGAATTCCTCCCATATCTTTTTGTTATTTCGTATAACGCCTGCCCAGCCTTTTGCCGAATCCAGCACATCTGCATAGCTGAAGCCGCCGACAAAAGCGATCCCCCTGAAATCAGAAAGGGCGATCCTGCTTTCAAGAAAATCTGTCATACTGACATCCCACGTTTCAAACCCGGCCTGATAAAATGCCGACGTCATTTCCCTGTCGCTGTTACTGCCTTCCTCACGAATGATGGCGACCTTAATGGGGTAGGGAGTAGGTGGTAGGGAGTAGGGAGCTTCAGGATCAAAGGTCAAAACGTAATTGGGTCCTTTTCTGTCATAGATATTTTTCTTCTCCTCCAAGACACAATCAGGATTCGCTTGCAGCTGTTCAAGTTGATAACTTGTCTCCTCCCATATATCTCTTAAATGTCTCATATCTTCGTCTATAAGAGTGACGGGTGATGAGTGACGAGTGCCGAGATTAACTTTAATTCGTTTTTCAGATAAAGTTCTGCCAATGATTTGGTGGGGCACCTGGAAATTATTAAGAAGTGAGATCATTTCATTCTCTTTTTCAGGCATATATTCGATAACAAAGCCAAGCTCTTCGGAGAAAAGAGTTGCTATCATTTCCTCTTTGCTGACTGCTGACCGCTGACTGCTGACCGCTAATTCTATCTCCATTCCGCAGTTTCCTGCAAAGGCCATTTCAAGAAGTGTGGTAATCAACCCGCCGTCGCTTCTGTCATGACCGGAGAGTATCATGTCTTTTTCAATTAATTCCTGGACTGAATTAAATGCGTGTGTTAATGATTTAGGGTCTTCAACATCAGGCGGCTCATTACCGAGTTGATTGTAGACCTGTGCCAGAGCACTTCCGCCAAGACGGTTTTTCCCGCCCCCCAGATCAATATAAATAAGTTTGCTCAGTCCGGGCTGTTTAATATCAGGGGTGATCACCTTTGTAATATCAGGACAAGTCGCATAAGCGGATATTACGAGAGTTCCGGGAGATTTGACAGTCTCGGTTTTACCTGAAGGCCCTGTCACCTGTGCAGCCATTGAAAGGCTGTCTTTACCGCCGTCAATAGCGATGCCAAGCTTAACCAGGATATCACTCAATGCAATTGCAGCATCATAAAGTTTTGCGCCTTCACCCGGCAGTTTTGCCGCCCACATCCAGTTACCGGAGCATTTGATGTCCTCAAGGGCGCTTATCTTTGCCCAGACCATATTTGTTAATGCCTCGCCCAGGCTCATACGCGCCATAGAAGCAGGGTCAAGCAATGTTTTTACCGGCTGTTCTCCGATCGATATTGCTGCGCCGGTCAATCCAAAATGGCTCTGAGCAATTACAGCTACGTCGGAGACTGTTAGCTGCAGGGGGCCTGCGCATTGCTGCCGGGCAATCAGCCCTGTAACGCTGCGGTCCACCTTGTTTGTAAGAAATCTTTTTGAACCTACCGACAGCAAACGAAGAACTCTTTCAAGTGCATCTCTAAAAAAGGGGTAAGGGTGTGAATCCAAATTCCACGGGAAAGAGAGAGGTTGCAGTTTCACCGGCAAGCGTTCAAGGTGGAAAGTTTTTTGAGGCATATCACCAAGTATTTTATCTAGATCAAGGTTGACAGGGGTGCTTCCATCGGTCTCATCAAAAAGCAATATATAGCCGTCTCCTGTAATTTCGCCGATCACTGCAAATGGAACTTTTTCACGTCCGCACATTTTCTCAAAAAGCCCGATTCCTTCTGATCTCAGAAGGAGCGCATTCTGTTCCTGATATTCAGCGCCCCATATCTCAAGAACAGAGAGGGTGTTATCACCGAGCTGGATTTTTCTCACGTTGATCTTTGCCCCTGCCGGATAGATTATTTCTTTTACAACGTTGCAGTTACCTCCGGCGCCCTGATCATGAATGCTGACAATAGGGTTTGCGCCACCCATTTCAATGCAAGAGCGCAAGACCCTGTTCATCTTCTGCTCCATTTCAGCATCGCCGCGCTGGACAGCATTGAAATCAAGCTCGGCAATATTCTCTCCCTGTATCATGCTTGACGCAGCGCCTCCGCCAATGCCTATTCTGTAAGCCGGCCCCCCAATCTTTACTACGAGCATCCCTTTTTCAGGCTTTCCTTTCTCAATATGCCGGGCATCCATTTGTCCGACACCGCCGGTAAACATGATCGGCTTGATCCATTCGTAACGTTCACCATTTTGCAGTCTCATGCCGAATGAACGGGTAAATCCCTGTATGACAGGCTCACCGAACTTGTTTCCGTAATCCGAGGCCCCGTTGCTGGCCTGAATCTCTATTTTAAGCGGGGATGCAAGGTTGTTTGGATAATTAAATGAGTTATCTTCCCATGGTAATTCATAATTGGGTATCTGAAGATTGCCGACGCAATATGCTGCCGTTCCTGCTATGACCAGCCCCCCCCTGCCGGTTGCCTGAACATCCCTGATCCTGCCTCCCGTCCCTGTTTCAGCTCCTGGAAACGGCGCAACGCCGCTTGGAAAATTATGTGTCTCTGCGGTAAAGATTATATCGTAATGAAGACGGGTTTTTTTGAATCGTGAAGACGCTTGAGATTTTTCAGGAATTATTGTTTGTATTTCATAGCCTCTTATCGAACTCGAATTATCACGAAATGCTATCACACTGTTATTGCGGTTCAGATCGAGAGGATGCTTGACAACCTCGATCAGATTAAGAGGCATCTCTACGTCATCAATAACGAGTTTGCCTTTAAAGAACCAGTGCCTCGAATGTTCGCTGTTGGACTGGCTCAGGTCAAAACATTCAACATTTGTCGGATTTCTCCTGATATCTTTAACGAATAAGTTGCAGTAATATTCGATATCCCATTCATCGAAACCAAGTCCCATCTCCCTGTTGATTTTCCTTAGCGCATCAGGTCCTTCTTCGATTAACGGCAGAACAAAACCCGGTTCCGGTTTCATGCCTGTCTCAAAGGTTTCAATAGGCATTGGATAGGGGCACTCGGTCATACGGTCATGGATGAGGTCAAGGAAAGGCTGGAAGCTGGGAAGTTGGAAAGTTGAGAAGTTAGGACTGAATTCTAATTGATAGCGCCTTGAACGCTCGATGCGCTTGATCTTGTTAAGTCCGCAGGCCCGGCAGACAGATACAGCGTTCGTTGACCATGCAGTTGTAAAATTCATTCGGGGGCCTACCTCGAAAGTGAGTTTGGAGTTCGGAGTTCGGGGTAGGGGCGATTCATGAATCGCCCTTACAGAAAATTCGGAGTTTAAAAAACTGCTATCCGAAAAATTCTCAGGTTCGAATGTTTCTGCGAGAAGCCATTTGAGGGTCTTCATCTCTTCAGGGATAATTGCGCTTGTGGTCTCAATATTGAAACAATATTCGGTTCTCAACCCTTTGATTTCAGAGGAGATCTTTTGCCGGCATAGCAACAAAAGTTCCTTTCCCTTTGCTTCTGACAAGGCAGGTATTCTGTAAAAATGAATCAAATCCATTAGATTGTCTCCGGGAAATCAATTTCAGCAGTTGCTATTGTAGCATTTTAGCCCGAACCACAGAAAGTAGCATATGTGGAAGATATTTATGGGTCTGTTCATAAACTTAGTACAAGCGTCATTCCGGCTTCCGTTCTCTGTAGTTCTACGAAGGATGAATGTCCGGTAACCCCCTTTCATCCCCCTTAAATTAAGGGGGACAGAGGGGGTTAAGGATTCCCGACGCGCTTCGCTTGCGGGAATGACATCTATTCAGAAGTTGATTTAGATACTTTATAAATAGATCCTATCAAGGTTTATTGCATTTAAAACTAATCCTTATGTAAAATAATTACAGATTCACATTTTAACGGAGGTAAAAAAGTAAATGAATATGGTTAAAACAACAGTCCTTATGGTTGGTCTTACGCTCGTTCTTGTATGGGCAGGGGCCGCCCTTGGAGGCAGATCAGGCATGGCAATGGCGCTTGTATTTGCCATGGCAATGAACCTTTTTACATATTGGTTCAGTGATAAAATAGTGCTTAAAATGTATAAGGCTCAGGAAGTCAGTGAAAATGCCGCTCCTGAACTTTACTCAACCGTAAGAAGGCTTGCACAGAAGGCTGAGATACCGATGCCAAAAGTTTACATCATAGAGCAGGACCAGCCAAATGCATTTGCTACAGGAAGGAATCCAGGCCATGCAGCAGTTGCGGTTACAACAGGTATTATGAGGATTCTCAGCAGAGAGGAACTTGAAGGCGTAATAGCGCACGAACTCGCCCATGTTAAACACAGGGATATCCTCATCGGCACTATCGCTGCTACGGTTGCAGGTGCAATAAGTTATCTTGCACATATGGCGCAGTGGGCCATGATCTTTGGTGGAAGAAGTGATGATGATGAAGGGGGGAACCCCATGGCAGGGATTGTTATGATGATTGTAGGGCCTATTGCAGCAATGCTCATACAGATGGCTATATCACGCTCAAGGGAATATGCCGCTGATGAAGGAGGGGCAAGGCTCGCGGGAAATCCGAGATATCTTGCAGGCGCACTGAAAAAGCTTGATATGACATCCAGACAAATACCCATGGATGCGCAGCCGGCCACTGCTCACATGTTTATTGTAAATCCCCTGTCAGGAGGGGGGTTACTGAAATTATTCAGCACACACCCACCCGTAGAGGAGAGGATAGCAAGACTCGAGAGCATGGGAAGATAAAATACAGTTAACCATAACAGGATTCGAGATATTCTATTCTGAATCCTGTTTTTTTATTAGATAGATCATCTTTAAAATACCTCGAACTATGTCGCTTAAGAAAATCGAAAAGAAGATTCTTGCCTGTAAACGGCTTGCACCTGACGACGCGCTTGCGCTATTTCAGAGTGACGATATATTTACAATCGGCAGGCTTGCCAATATTGCCGCTGAAAGAAAAAACGGCAAGAATGCATATTTCATTCAGAATCATCATATAAATCCGACAAATATCTGCATCAACCGTTGTAAGTTCTGCGCCTTCAGCCGCTCAAAGGGTGAAAAAGGAGCGTATGAACTGAGCATTAAAGAAATAATAAATAAACTCCGTGCACAGATGCCAGTAATCAGTAGTCAGAAGTCAGTAGTCAGAAAAAAACTCCAGTCCCTAACCCCTAATCCCCGATCCCTTTTCTCAGAAGTACACATCGTCGGCGGGCTGCATCCTGACTGGCCCTTAGAGTATTACCTTGAAATGCTCGAAAAAATCAAGAAGAAATTTCCGAATATTCACATAAAGGCTTTCACTGCTGTTGAGATAGACTATTTCTCAAAAATAAGCGGACTGCCGCTTGCTGAAACTCTACTGCAACTGAAGAATGCAGGGCTTGATTCAATGCCCGGTGGAGGAGCGGAGATATTTAATGCTCGTGTAAGGAACAGAATTTGTCCTGAAAAAATATCCGGCAAAAAGTGGCTGGATGTGATGGAGAAGGCGCATGGTATTGGAATTAAGACCAATGCGACAATGCTTTACGGACATCTTGAAACATACGGGCAAAGAACTGAGCATATGTTAAAGCTTCGGGATCTTCAGGACAGAACAGGCGGTTTCCAGGCCTTCATTCCGCTTGCATTTCATCCAATGAACACGGAGTTAGGGATAAGAAAAAAAGGGGTCAGGGGTCAGGGATCAGGGGTAAGCATTGGTTACACTTCCGGCATTGACGATCTGAAGACCATCGCAATTGCGAGACTCTTTCTTGACAACTTCCCACACATAAAAGCGTACTGGATAATGCTCGGGGAGAAGATCGCCCAGCTTGCCCTTATGTTTGGGGCAGACGATCTCGACGGGACGATCATAGAAGAAAAGATCACTCACTCTGCAGGTGCGCTTTCAGGCAATGCAATGACACGGGTACAGTTGATCCATTTAATTGAAAAAGCAGGGAAGATCCCGGTGGAGAGGGATTCGTTCTACCGCCGTATTTAAATGACGCCCGATCCAAATTTTCATTAGTTTTATTGATTAATAAAAAGTTTAATTGGTTTAATTAGTTTAATTGGTTAAATTAGTTAACGAATGGAACAACTAATAAAACTAATAGAACTAATACAACCAATAAAACGGTTTGTGTAATATGAAGACAATATCACTAAAAAACTGGTTAAGCTGTAAAGGTATTGAAATCCCGCAATTGTACCTTGTCGGGGGAACGGTCCGGGATTTGTTGCTTGATTCTTCACCAAAAGACCTTGATCTTGTTTGCAAGAATGCAGGGGCATTTGCCCGTAAGCTCGCAAAATATAAAAACGCCGCTTTCGTTGCAATGGAAAAAAAATCTGATGAACCCTGCTACCGGGTGATTGAGAGGGGTAACAGCGAAAACTATTTAGACATAGCGGAGATGCGTGGAGAAAATATATTCGAGGACCTCAAACAAAGGGACTTTACAATAGATGCAATTGCAATGGAAGTGAAAGAGGATGGAACTATCGGCAAAATTATTGATCCTTTGAAGGGCGCAGAGGATATCGAAAGAAAGGTTATTAAAACGGTTAGCGACAGATCCATTGTTTCAGATCCTTTAAGAATATTGCGTGCCGTCCGTCTTGCGTCATCGCTTGGCTTTATTATTGAGGAGTTAACAATCAGAAAGATGACAGAGCTGGCTCCCCTGTTGAAGGAGGTGTCTGCTGAACGCATTACAGTGGAGTTATTTCTGATACTTAAAAACCCGCGCAGCTCCTTATATGTCAGGCGGATGGATGAACTTGGCATCCTGGAAGTTATCTTTCCGGAAATCAAATCAATGAAAGGCTGTCCACAGAATGGATATCACCATATGGATGTATGGGAGCATTCTTTGCTTGTTATGGAACATGCTGAGCACATTATCAATAAGCTCTCTGATTATTTCGGAGAACGCGGCATTGATATAACAAATAATCTTGACAGTGATAACCGCTTTTCTCTATTGAAGTTGTCCGCCCTGCTCCACGATTCTGGTAAACCGGCAACCCGCGTGATATATCCAGATACAGGGCGAATCACTTTTTATCATCATGATAAAGAAGGCGCAAGACTTATTGACCTGATCGCCGTAAGATTGAAGATGTCTAACCGACACAGGGATTTCATGGTCCTCCTCGTAGGAGAGCATATCCATTCGCTTAATCTTGTCTCCGGAGATGTCAAAGCAACTACGAAGATGAAATGGTTCCGCATGATGGGAGATGCTTCGGTTCCGGCGATTATCCTGAGCATGGCGGATACAATGAGCATTTTGGGGCCTGATGCAACAGAAGAATACAGAGAACGCCATATAAACCGGTCAAAACTAAGTGTGAGGGATTACTACGAAAATATAAAGAAGCAAATAGAAAGCCCGAACTTTGTTGTCGGTATCGACCTTATCGCTTTCGGAATGAAGTCAGGCCCTGAAATCGGAAGGATACTTGCGGAGGTAAGGAGCGCCCAGGATTCTGGGGAAATTACCAGTCGCGAAGAAGCCCTTGAGCTTGCAAAAAAGCTGGTGGTTAATAAGGTTTAATTGGTTTTATTAGTTGAATTAGTTAACAAATAGAACCAATAAGACCAATATAACTAATAAAACGGATCCTCATTGTAAAATGTATTCACATCTGTGTAATCTAATAACAATCTGTGAAATCAATACATTATAATTGACAGTGAATCCAAAACAGCGAATAATATTCCTGATTGTCCTTATAACCAGTGTTATATTATTGGGGACCATCGGATTTATGGCGGTGGAGAGATGGGGGTTTTTCGATTCCCTGTACATGACAATCATTACCCTTACAACAGTCGGGTATATGGAAGTCCATCCTCTATCGAACATCGGAAGGGCCTTCACGATCATCCTGATACTTACCGGTGTCGGGACCATGCTGTATGTATTAAGTGTTGGAGCAAGGATACTCCTTGAGGGAGAGTTAAGAGAAATATTCGGGAGGAGAAAATTGAGTAAAAGAATAGAAAAACTGGAAGATCACTACATTATATGCGGTTATGGAAGAATGGGGAAAATAATTTGCAGGGAAATGATACAAAGCAACGCACCCTTCATAATAACTGAAAAAGATCCGGAAGTGATTGCTTCCATTGATAAAGATATTCTTGCCATTCAGGGTGATTCGACACAGGATGCTGTATTAAAAGAAGCAAGAATTGAAAAGGCGAAGGGACTGATATCCGTGTTGTCAACGGATGCTGACAATCTTTATGTTGTATTGTCCGCACGAGGGTTAAATCCAAAACTCAGGATAGTGGCAAGGGCCAGTGAAGAAGGAGTGGAAAAGAAACTCCTGAGGGCAGGCGCTGACAGTGTTGTTTCACCATATTTCATAGGAGGGTTGCGAATAGCACATACTATTTTAAAACCTGCAGTTGTTGATTTTATTGAGTTCGCAACAAAGAGCGGGAACATTGAATTACAGATGGAGGAAATTCAGGTAAAAGAATCTTCTCCTATTACAGACAAGGCTCTTGATGAATGCGGGATAAGAAAGGAGCTCGGTATAATCATCGTTGCGATAAAGCGGGAATCTGGAGAGATGGAGTTCAATCCCAAATCGACCAGCGTTATAAAAAAAGGCGATACGCTTGTTGCCATGGGTGAAACAAAACAATTGAAGGCGCTTGAAGATTTAGTGGGGATTTAGAATCAGTGTTTGTTTCCCCACCAGTTTTTGTTCATGCTGATCCTGCGCGTAAGACTTTTCGGTATAAAATGATTTTTCAGTCCTAAATGATATCCCAGATATTTAAGCGCATTTCTAAACACAAATGCAGGAATAAGATCGTATCTATTATGCTTCGCAAGATATAAGGCTTCTGACCTGATATATTTTCTGCCTTCCCCTTTTATTTGTCCAAATTCTTTCAGTATCCAGTCTTCCGTCCTGTGTAAAACCCCTATATCAAAATATCTTTTGAACTCCTCAATTGCAGTGTAGTTGTGTGAATGATAGACAGCAGCGTCAGCAGCGTAGGCAATCTTGTATCCCGCAAACAACAATTTAGCAATGGCGTGGGTGTCTTCTCCGAATATCAGGCCTTTCTTGAACCAGCCGATGTCTTCCAGTACACTTTTTCTGTAAGCTGAAAAAGAGTTTGAAAAAAAAACGGTTCTTATTCCGTAAACACTCCGGTCTTCAACGGATCGTACGTATGAGGAATCAGAATAGTTAAACAGTCTCAAATGCGCGCTGAAGAGTGACGAGCCGGCATTCGGCAATTGACGGCCATAGATAGCGGCGATCTTTTCATCTTTCATAAAAGGTTTTATGAGATTTTCAAGGGCATGACTGTCGGCGAACATGATATCCTGTGTCAGAAAGACCAGGATGTCTCCCTTAGCCTCTTGCGCGACTGAGGTCCTTGTTCCTCCATGGTCAAAATCATTTTTCCGGATAACTATTGTTTTAGCGCCGTGTGCTTTTGCAATATTTGCGCTGTTATCGGCTGAAGAAGAATCAATGACAATTATTTCACAGGATGGAGATTGCTGCCTTACTGTTAGTAATAGTTTGTTGAGATATGGTTCTGCGTTATATGTGGGAATGCATACACTGTATTTCATGGCGATTACTGTTTTTCAGCGCAAAATATGAACTGCATACCGTTCCCGATATATCCATAAAGCATATTGTAATAGGCAATAGCATAAGCGTCTTTAAATCCCGCTTCTTTACAATAATTTAAAATATCCCAGCCAAAATCGTAATACACAAGAGAGCCTTTTCGTGAGACGGGATTCGCGTGATATTGTTCGGACAGGAGATGCACTGTTTTGCACTTATTATCAATGAGGGCCCTTTGTTCAGTTGTTTTTTTATTCATAAAGAAAGGCACTGAAAATATCAGCATGCCGTTCTTTTTCAAACATCTGTATGCTTCACTCAATGCTTTCATAATATCCGGAACATGTTCATAAACATCATTTGAAATTATAAGATCGAAGGCCTCGTTCTCAAAGCTCAGGCCCAAAGCGTCCTCACATCTAATGCCATTAATAATTTCTCCGGATGTCTTATCAGTTCCGAGATATTCGCTTCCTGTAACGTCCGCGTTGTCCATCTTTTTGGTAAGATACCGGTAAAAGTCTGTTGTTTGCTCATAACAGAATAATTTGGGGATTTCATTTCTGCCTTTTAAGATATTTTTGGCATAATGGAGAATGAATCTTTGGCGGCTGTTCAGGCCGCAGTGATTGCAAAACAGTCTTTCCCTGTAATTTGGCGCAGTCCCATCGGAGTACTGCCAGTCAGCCAGAAAGAGAGCGTTCTTTTCACAGCACTGACAGTAACCCTCAAAAAGCCAGCCGGGTTTGTTTCTATATTTATCGCTTAAGCTTTTTTCGACACTTAATCTTTTATCAGCTACAACATTATAATGTTTCTGGAAATCTGTTATGTCCCTGAGCGTTATCAGTTCCGGACAGTATAATAATTTATCAAAATTCTCCCTGTCGGATGAGCTGATTGACTCTATGTTATTTAATAGTTTTGAGTAAAGGATCTTCGTCTTATAGTACGCGCTCCTTAACGTTGTCCTCAAATGAAGATAATGCATTTCAATACGTACTCCAATTTCATTTAAGCTGTTTTGCAAACAATACCGCTTTATTCATCTGGAAAATCAAAAAACAGATACTGTTATAACTAATAAATGAAAACATTTTTTCTAACACAACATCCATAAGGTCCAGCAAAGAGACAGGGAGATTTATTAACCTTCTTGAGACCTTATATACGGAGCTTTCCTTAAATGCGTCAGGATGAAGCTTTGCCAGCAGGACATAATTCTTTATTGAGTTGCGCATTTTTTGATAAGCTGCTTCCTTCGTGACCAGTCCCAGATGGGATACGGTATTATCAATATGCAGAACTTTATATTTCCTGCTCAGACGAATTCCCCACTCCGCGTCTTCATAACCATAGCCGGAAAACTTTTCATCAAAAGGCACTTCAAGAAAAACTGATTTCCTCACCAACACATTTGATGTCCATAAGTATCGCCACGGGGTCTTATTCCGGACTTCCGCGGTCTTTGCCACTATTTTAGTGTTCCAGTAGAAGTAAAAATCATATTTCCTGTCGGTCATTTTTCTATACATGCAGCTAAGTCCCCCGCATATCACATCCCATTCGTTCTTAGCGATATGATCAATGTATTTTCCTGAAAAATCCGCCCGATCGGGCAGCACATCGGAATCAAGAAATAAAAAAAATTCTCCTGACGCCAGGTTCGCCAGCATGTTTCTTGTCAATGCCCTTCCGATGTTCTTCTGCAGTTCAGAATATTTTATGTTGACTCCGGCACTGCGGCATTCAAGAACTTTCTTTCCGTTGGCGGCTCTCGCCTTATCATCCATGGAGCAGTCATCAATAACAACAATTTCGACCATATCATTAAACTTGCCGCCATGTATCTCCTCTGCCAATTTATCAAGGAGAAGGGAGATGTCCCAGTTATAAACAGGGACCAGTACAGACAATATTATTATATTATTGGTATCCACTGAATGTTAGCTCGATTTAACTTTTTTCAGATACGATATGCGCTTATGATAAAACTCTACAATGCAGCCAAGGCCGGTCATCTCAAGAAATCTTCGGCAAGAGCCTTTGACTATCTGAAACGCATAAAAGATCCTGTTTGAGATACCGGGGCAGTGCATATCTTTGGCCTTTGCGACTTCCATGCGCGCATATTTCCAGTTCCTGTCTGAGGCCCCGGCCAGGCGCACATGAGAGAGACAACTCTCGATATATGAGAATCTCAATCCGTTGACCTTTGCGCGGAGAAGCCATTCATAATCCATTGCATAGCGGAAATCGGTACGGAAAAGGCCGATCTTTTCATAAGCCCTTTTTCTTGCAAAAACAGACGGATGATTTATTGTCATATCTTTATGCAGGAGGGCATCGTTTCCGTAAAATAATTCTGTCTTTTGACCGTTCGTGTCCCGGTATTGAACCATGCCATGCACTATATCTGTGTCCTCTTGCATTAAACGGGACACCGCTGATTCAACAGCGTTCGGCTCGTACCAGTCATCCGCATTGATTATGCCGATAATTTCTCCTGTTGCTCCCGCTATACCTTTGTTAAAGGCGTCGCTTATCCCGTTGTCGGACTCGCTTATCCAGTATGCGATCTTATCCTCATGTTTCCGAATCATATCCAGCGTGCCGTCCGTAGAACCGCCGTCAATAATGAAATACTCTATATTGTCGTATGTCTGATCCAAAACACTCTGAATGGTTTTCTCTATATTCTTTTCACCATTGAGCACAACAGTGATAATGCTGACCAGCACATGGCCTGGAACTGACGCTGTATGAAAATCACTGATAACGCGGGTCCCTCCCTGGATACGCCCCTGCTGAGCAGGTCGTTCCCGATAATCCCCGATCACCGGCGGAATAATGTTTATTGTCTTTGCCATGCTTACCCTACATTCTTAGAAGCAGACTTATATTCCTGATAAAACCTGACCTCAGAAAGCCATGCCGGATGACGAGATACCGTTTCTTGATTGGCCCCTGCTCCACAAGCACTGCATAGGCATGCGCCTTTTCTCTGTTTGTTGCAGTCAGCAAGGATCCGAAGCGGGAGAGAAATGCTTCCGCCTGCTTTCCGGTCTCGATGAGACATTCAAGTAACGGTCTGCGGTCATGAACCTGTATCAGCTTTTGAAAAAGGTAGTTTAAGCTCCATGGACTTGCTCCTACTACATTCCTGCTGTGCACCCGGTACAGGACCGTCTGCTCAGTAATATAGTCGATCTTTCCCAAAGCGGCAGCAATAAGAGCAAGCCACCAATCATGCATTATAGCGCCCTGCGGTATAGGCAATGACATCTCTCTCAGTTTCCTGTTTATCATGACCGTGCATCCGTTTGCAACATTCCCTATAAAGATTCTCTGAAAATGTTCTCCTCTCCGTGGGTCCATCTTCTGGTATTCCCAGAAGGATGCGGCGATCGGCCGGAGATCTTCATCGGCAACAGTCATGTCGGTATGAACGAGCAGAGGGATATCACAGCCGAACTTCTGCTCAAGTTTTTGCATTTTGGTGAGCGTCCGCTCTATCTTGTCAGGAAGCCAGACATCATCCTGATCGCAGAACATGAGGTAATCTGCTTCAGCAGATTCTATCAATCTTCCAAAATTATCACGGGGACCAAGATTTTTCCGTCCATCCTCGACTACTACTATTTTACCCGGGTGGGCCTCCTGATATTTTCTAACAATAACGACCGTTTCGTCTGTCGATCCATCATCTCGTATGAGCAATACCCAGTCGCTTGTGGTTTGCGAAAAAAGGGAATCCAGCTGCCGGGCAATGTATCTGCTGCCGTTGTAGGTGGCCATTGCTATCGCTACAGAAGAATTGAAATTCATCAGTACCCGTTTTGCCTGAGGCGCGCAGTAACAGTATCTGCAAAGGTCCTAAGTTCGGGAGCGCTCCTGTATGCATAAACGCGCCCTTTGATAACCGTTCCCGCCAGTCTTTCCACAGTTGTATTGTCGACCGGCAGACAGCAGAACGCTGCAAGTGCTTTAAGGCTGTCATGCGGATTTAAGATGACCTCCTCATATTTAATTTCCATGGCCCTTTCTCCCGGTTCGCTGAGATGATTTCGTGCCTCACGGAGATATTCTTCCCAAAGAGAGAACCCTCCTTCGAGAGAGCTGCATCGGACACTCTGAGTGAAAGGGCTGCGTTTTGGTATGAGAAAATAAAAAAGCCTGCGCTTTTGGTAAATGGATTTCTCATGGGCCAGTACCCTGTCCTGTCGGACTTTCAGGCTGTTCGCCACGTCTACCCCATGCCGGTAAATATGAATGACCCTGGCGCCGGGGAAAAGGTCCATCCAGATCGGAAGCGTGTATGTGTTCCGAGGGTCTTTCCAACCCCATGGGATATCCAGATGAGATATATTGAGGTACTGTGCATACCTCTTCCATCCCAGATATCCGATGGCCCTGGGAGTTCGGAGGGTATAACGGATATAATTTCCAACCATATCCCTCACATCTCTGTTGTCCATCAGATATTGTATTGATGCAGGATGGTCCCAGGT
>JAGVGM010000082.1 GCA_020057065.1 Thermodesulfovibrionia bacterium | reverse complement strand
GTTCTCAATACAAATTGAGACCTTGCGGTAATGGCATTGGATGGTTTACTATGTTTTAGATTCAATGAACAAAACTCAAGACATCATTAAAATCATCCACTCACTTGTCCCTCAGGATAAGCAAATTCGCATCATGAACGTCTGCGGATCGCATGAGCACACTATTGCGTTCTCAGGGATGAGGAGTCTGATGCCGGAAAATCTTGAAATAATCCCTGGTCCAGGCTGTCCTGTGTGTGTATGTCCTGAAAGCGATATCATTAATGCCATAGAACTTTCAAACCACGAAGATGTAATTCTCGTTACTTACGGAGACATGCTGAGAGTCCCCACACAGAAAGGCTCCATCAGGGCTGAAGGAAAAAACTTCCGTATGATCACTTCTCCCTTTGAAGCAATAAATATTGCGAGATCAAATCCTGACAGGAAGATCGTATTCTTCTCCATCGGCTTTGAAACCACTACAGCTCCGACTGCCGGGATTCTTGAAATGGGAGTTCCCGAAAACCTGTTCATCCTCAGTTCGCACAGGCTAACGCCGACAATAATGGAAATACTTGTCAAAGACGCTGAGATCGGCATTGACGGGTTCATAGCTCCCGGCCATGTCTCTGCAATTGTCGGTTCGAATGCATGGAATGTATTTTCTGAAAAATACGGCATACCCACCGTAGTTGCCGGCTTTGAAGCAGAAAACCTTTTGTTAGGCATTATGGAAATACTCCGGCAGTTGAAAAATGGAAAAGCGGAAACTTCCAATGTTTATAAAGGTGTGGTTAAACCAGAGGGCAATATTCAGGCACAGAAAATTATGAATAAGTATTTCGCGGTATCAGATGTAAACTGGAGAGGCATAGGTTACATACCCGGTTCCGGACTTGAATTGAGAGATAAGTATTCTAAAAAAGATGCAAAGAAGGTCTTTGAACTTGAAGAAGTAAAAGAGACTAAAATACCAGGCTGCATTTGCGGAACAATAGTTTTAGGGAAGGCTTATCCTTCCGCATGTAAATTATTTAAAAAAGCATGCACACCACAAACACCGAAAGGTCCATGTATGGTCTCCATGGAAGGGGCCTGCAATATCTGGTATAAGACGCTTTGATCTCAGTCTCTAAAACAGCAGTCTCAAATTTCTTGCCTCGTCATTTAAATTCTTTACTTCTCTAAATTCAGTGTCCCAGTAGGTTTGAACTTCATAAGATAACCTGCCATTTGTAGGGGCAGGTTTTAAACCTGCCCTTACGGAAATTGGGTAATCATTCAAGGTTATCGTAACTGCGCCGTCAATATCAGTTCTGTAAATTCTCACACCGGCAGCTCTATATCGTTTAATTGTCTCTGCATGAGGATGGCCATAGGAGTTGTTCTTACCTAAACTGATAACCGCAGCCTGAGGATTAACAGCCTTTATAAATCCCGCGGAACTTGAGGTCCTTCCACCATGATGAGGCACTTTCATGATATCGCTTCTCAGCCATTTGCCCAAAGGGATCAAGCTCTCTTCAGCTTCTGTCTCAATGTCGCCGGTAAAAAGGACCGATGCTTCATCTGATTCATATTTCAATACCATGGAACCGCTGTTCTCGTTTGAAAACGCGCCACGCTTTGAATCTGCAAAAAATTCATCATAAGGATGAAACACGTAGATCTTATATTTATCTGCCTCAAGGACATCTCCTCGCCTGAGCGCCCTGTAAATAATATTCTTTTCTTTAATCTTTTGAAAGAATTTCTCTGCCTCTGCAGTCGTTCTCCCATTTAACCACACTTCGCCGATCTTGAAATTCTCCATGACATAGATCAACCCGCCGTAATGATCCGGATGCGGATGGGTCAATACAAGATAATCGATGCTTCTTACGCCTTTAGACCACAAGTACGGAGCAATAACCGCTCTCCCCATATCTGGTTCATACATACCGCCGTCAATCAGCATTACTTTTTTATCCGGTAGGTTTACAAAGGCAGAGTCACCCTGTCCAACATCTAAAAATGTGATACTTAATTTGTTGTTTTGGAAAAAGGGAGTTATCAGGTATATGCAGATAATGAGGGCAAAGGGGAGAAGTCTCCATAGTAATTTATTATTATTGGGGAGACAGGCTTCAAATCCCCCCGCACCCCCCTTTGGTAAAGGGGGAGGAAGGGGGATTTTTTTTACAACCCGCTGGCCTGATGATTTAATCATATATATCAGTGAAACATAATACAGCATTATCATTGCAAATGAAGGGTTGGGTACATGAAGGTTCGCATAAGGGATTTGAGAAAATATTTCAACAAGTTTTAGAGAAAAATGAGTGACCATGTCTATTAACCCGCCAAATGGTATCAAAGACATATTAAATATAAGCGCGCTGAATGATGCCAAAAACCCGAGCGGCAGGATCACAAAACATATAAGCGGGGTTAATATCAGGTTTGTGACCGGTGAGATCAAAGGGAACTGCTTGAATACGAGGGCCACAATAGGCGCTGTTCCAAGAACTGCAGCAACAGTCATAAGTATGGCTGTTTTAGTCTTATTAAATATTTTTTTAATTGGGTGTTCATTTTCTTTGTCCTGACCCCTTTCTTCTGCTCTTCTCTCAGCAACATATCCTATTGTGAGCACTGCCATAAATGAGAGCTGAAAGGAGATATCAAAAAGCGCTGAAGGTTTATAGAGAAGAATAATAAAAGCAGCAATTGCCAGAGAATTAAGCCATTGATCCCTTCTTCCAAGAAAAAGCGCAAGCATGTAAATAAAGATCATGATCAGCGATCGGACTGCGGGGGTGCTCATACCTGAAAGCAATGCATAAAATACCAGCAGAGGCAGTGTGATCAAAACAGCTACCTGAGAAGGAGAGATATGCAGCGTCATACGCCTTAATGAATTTTCCGGCAGGCATTTCACAATCATTTTAATGAATTTGAAAATCATAAAGGCAAGAAGGCCGAAGTGAGTTCCTGATATGCTGAGAATATGCGCAAGCCCTGTTGCACTGAAGGCATCTCTCATTTCCTGATTAATACCACCCATAAGTCCGAGGATTATTGCTTTATGTAATGCTGCATTCTCTGTGGATAGACTATTATCAAGGACCTTTCCGAGTAAATGACGTCTGTTCTGTATCCATGTCCATAGATTTTTATCTTTTCCAATAACATGGATCTCTTTAGAGTAACCAACCGCAACAATTCCATCCTTTTTCAGATCGTATGACTGAATACCCGGATTATGAAGGACATTAGGCGCTCTTAATTTCGTAACGGCATTTATTCTATGTCCACTTTCAACTATGAAGTCTTTGTTGATGATTGATTCTTCGGACAAAGACAGCATGACTTTCCCATTGATCTCTTTGCCGTCTATTAGAACCTGATCAACAGTAAAACGAATTCGTCCATTTGACATCTCAGGAACATTAACAATATTCCCTTCAACAGGTACTTCTTTATCTGCAAAATTTAATTCAGGAAATGTTTCCTGCCGTATAACGCTGTAGAAAAAACCGGATACAAAAATAACGATTATCAATAATATCTTTTTAGTTTTTTTCTTTCTGATAAACAAAAAAACACTAATAGCGATGCAGCAGATAATGATTGTTACCGGGGAAAAATGGATGAAGCGAAATGCTGTAATTCCCAGGATGAAAGAAATGGCAAGGATAATCATATTAATTTTCTCAAATGCTATGAGCCATTAAGCATGCAGATAATATTAACATATCCTCGTATCTTGCATCTCGCATACCGCATCCTGTATCCTTTATTTATGCACGCTGAAGATCCTTTGAAAATCATATCTGTAACAGGTGCGCACAGCGGAGTTGGAAAGACAACACTCTGTTCGATCCTGTTCGAAAATATAACAGGATTTGGAGGAATCAAGTTTACCAAAACATCCTTTTATACTTCTGTTATAGATGACGCAAAGATATTGAGCAAAGATGGCAAGGATACGGCAATTTTTTTTAAATCCGGCGCTGAAAGGGTTGTCTGGATTCAAAGCCCTGGCGGGGAAGAACTTGAAAATGCTTTGAACATCGCACTGTCAAAGATGGCCGGTCTGAAAGGAGTTGTGATAGAAGGTAACAGTCCACAGGATTTCGTAAGTCCTGATCTTGCAATATTCATTATTGGCGAAAAAGGGGAGATCAAGCCTGCAGCATCAAAAGTGTCTAAAAAAGCCGATATAATAATTGTAAATTCTGAAATGCAAATTGATAATTACTCTTTTTTAAATCACATACCGCAAGAACACAGAAAAGTTTTCTGGATTGATATGCTTAATAAAAAAGGGGAAATTGACAAATTCATTATCTGTTCCAAAAAATATATTGAGTAATTTAAGTATTATATAAGTTGTAAACTATAGAGAAAACGTATGACCCTATATATACGGGTCAATAACTAAAAAGGAGTCTGAATTTTGCAAATTGAAACGAATGTGCTTCTCTTTGAATTAGCCCTCACCTTTTATTTCATTGCAACCATTTCAGGCGTCATAGAAATTTTCAGGGGGAAAAAAGACACCTTGAAAGTTTCACTCTATTTGTCAATAATCGGCTTTGCTTTTCATACTGCAAATATTATTGTGAGGTATATTGAAGGCGGACATATTCCCGTAACCAGTATGCACGAGGCCGCTTCCTTTTTCTCCTGGTGCGTCCTGATATTGTTCTATCTTCATGAATTCAAATATAAACTCGGCCTTCTCAGTTCCTTTATAATGCCGATTGTTTTTCTTCTCATGTTTTCATCATCTATTTTCCCCAGGGAAATAAAGGTATTGAGCCCCGTCCTGCAAAGTTACTGGTTTGGAATTCATACAATTCTGGCCTTTTTGGGAGACGCCGCCTTTGCAATGGCCGGCGGCATCGGCGTCATGTATCTGATTCAGGAAAGAAATGTGAAATCAAAACATCTCAGCATGCTTTTTCAGAAACTTCCGAGCCTCCAAACCCTGGATGAGATAAACTACCATCTCATTACCATGGGCTTCCCGCTTTTGACACTTGCAATGATAACAGGAGTTGTATGGGCAAATTCAGCGTGGGGTACTTACTGGAGATGGGATCCGAAGGAAGTATGGTCGCTCATTACCTGGATCATTTATGCACTCGTCCTGCATTTAAGGCTTACTGTGGGGTGGCGCGGAAAGAAGGCTGCCATCCTCTCAATTGCCGGGTTTATCATTGTCATTTTTGCATTTTTTGGAGTAACTCTTATCCTGAAAGGAAAACATGTTTTTATGTAAGGGTACAAGGATTCAAGGACTCAAGGGGTCAAGTGAAAAAACTTTCACCATGTCCCTCGAATCCTTGAATCCTCGACCCCTTATTTATTATGAACATACTCGTAGTCGGACTTAATCATAAAACAGCGCCAATTGAAGTGAGAGAAAAGATAGCCTTTGACGGCACAAAGCTCGAAGAGGCTATAAATGCCCTGAAAAAATCAAATACGGTTAAAGAGAATATCATACTTTCAACATGTAACAGGGTGGAAATTTATGCCGGCGTCACTGATATTGATTCCGGTACTGAAAGCATAAAGAACTTCATCTCCGGTTTCCATAATGTGCCAAGAGACCTTTTGGATAAATCGCTTTATTTACACAGTGGCACAGATGCTATTCGCCACATGTACCGTGTTGCCTCAAGCCTTGATTCAATGATTGTTGGAGAACCGCAGATCCTCGGTCAGTTAAAAGACGCATATGATGAGGCGCTGAAGTATAAATCCACAGGTGTCGTTCTTAATAAGCTGATGCGAAAATCTGTGTCTGTAGCAAAACGCATAAGGACAGAGACCAAGATCGCCGAAAGTGCTGTAAGCATCAGCTTTGCCGCTGTTGAACTGGCAAAAAAGATCTTTGATGATCTGCCCACTAAATCTTTTATGCTCCTCGGCGCCGGGGAAATGGCAGAACTCGCGGCCAGGAATTTGATAAACAGCGGGGTAAGAGACGTTCTTATAACAAACCGCACCATAGCGAGGGCAGAAGAACTTGCCTTAGAGTTCCATGGAAAGGTAGTTCCCTTTGAAAACTTTTCAAATGAATTATCACATACAGACATTTTAATCTGCTCAACCGGGGCTCCTCACTACATATTATTAAAAGATCAAGTGCACAGGATAATGAAAGAACGGAAACAAAAACCGATGTTTATAATTGATATCTCGGTCCCGAGAAATATTGACCCGCAGATAAATGACATCGATAATGTTTACCTTTATGATGTAGACAGCCTTCAGGGGATTATCGAAATTAACATTCAAGAACGTGCCAAAGAGGCGGAAAAGGCCGAACTGATTGTTGATGAGGAGATTGGCTCTTTCCTCAGATGGCATGCCTCGTTGGCTGCAACTCCAACTGTTGTGGCGCTTCGTAACAAGGCTGAAGAAATAAGAAAGGCTGAATTTGAGAAAACCATTAAAAAGCTCGGTCCCATGGAGGAAGAAAAAATAAAGGCCATTGAATATCTCACAGTTTCCATTGTCAATAAACTAATCCATCCTCCAACAGCCGCACTAAAGTCCGACAATAACGACAAGGAAGCAATGCTGGATATGGTCCAGAAGTTATTTCAATTAGAGACAGAGAAAGGTAAAGATGAATAAACGAAAAATAATTATCGCAACCCGTGGAAGTAAACTTGCACTCTGGCAGGCTGAGTGGGTAAAAGCCCAGCTTGAGAAAAACAATCCGGACCTCGAAGTTGAACTGAAAAAAATAAAGACCACAGGAGACAAGATACTTGACGTCCCTCTGGCCCAGGTTGGAGGGAAAGGGCTTTTTGTAAAAGAGATCGAGGACGCGCTCCTGAAGAAAAAAGCGGATCTCGCCGTCCACAGCATGAAAGACGTTCCGACCGACCTGCCTGACGGACTTCATCTTGCCGCAATCTGTAAAAGAGAAGATCCGAGGGATGCGCTGATAACAGCAATCAGCAATCAGCAGTCAGCAGTCAGCGATCCAGGGAAGATAAAAAACTTTAAAAGTCTGCCGAAAGGCGCTCACGTGGGTACGAGCAGTCTGAGGAGGATGTGCCAGCTTTTGAATAAACGTCCTGACCTGAAGATTACACCGCTTCGGGGTAATCTTGATACGCGCCTTAGAAAGCTTGACGAAGGACAATTCGATGCAATAATTCTTGCTGCTGCAGGGGTTAAAAGACTTGGCTGGCAAAAAAGGATCACTGAAAGCCTTTCTGCCTCAATAAGCCTTCCTGCCATTGGCCAGGGGGCCGTCGGGATAGAATGCAGGGTGGATGACGTATTTATAAACAAGCTGCTGAAAAAATTAAATCATAAAACAACCTCTGTTTGCGTCAGGGCTGAACGCGCCTTCCTTAAAAAACTTGAGGGCGGCTGTCAGGTACCCATTGCTGCTTATGCGAGAATAATAAGTCAGAAGTCAAAAAAGAACTTAAAAATCAAAACCCAGAACTCAACACTCGTAATTAATGGGCTTGTTGGCAGTCTTGATGGAAAGACATTGATCAAAGGATCAAAAAAAGGAAGGCCCGCGGACGCGGAGTCCCTCGGCAATAAACTCGCCGAAATACTCCTTTCAAAAGGAGCAGGCAAAATACTTGCGGAATTTTATGGAACACCCCATAAGCCCTATTGATAGAGGGGAGTAAAACGGTCTCTTGCCCTTTAAACTAACTTTAGGATATATTATCTTATGCTTAAAATACTGAGCACCAACAAATTGGCATCTTACATTATTCTTGTCGCAATCACAGTAATAATAATTGCAACATTTCTCTTCTGGGGCATTGGGCCCAAGGACAATCCAAAAGAAGCCGTTGTGGCACAGATCAATAACGAAAAAATCTATATTGAAGAATTTTGGCGTGCCTATGAAAACGAATACAAGCGTATTAGCGAAAAAGGAGCCCAAAAGGAAGATATAGAAAAACTCAATCTCAAGGACAGAGTGCTTAATTCACTTGTTGAAAGAGTCGTCCTTCTCATCGCCGCTAAAGATGGAAAAATCTCCGTGACCGAGAATGAACTGCAAGACGCTATTAAAAACCTTGAATATTTTCAGAGAAACGGCGTTTTCGATAGGGAAGTATATATAAATAAGCTCAGGCTCAACCGTATGACCCCCCAGTCCTTTGAAAATATGTTAAGGGAAGACCTGATCATCAGCAAAATGACAAGACTTATCGGAGAAACCACTGAGCTCTCTCCTGAAGAGAAGAATATAATTGATTCCTTAAGCGGTGGAAATCAGGGGCAACTGCTTGAAGTCTTTCGTTCAAACAAGGCAAATCTTGCTGTAAAAGCTTATGTTGAAGGACTCAAAAAGCAGCTTGCTGTAAAAATAAACAGGGACCTGATCTCTTAATATTTATGAATGCCTGCTGAGGGGGGATCCAACTTAACAAGTCAATAAATGCCTAATCCTTTCAGATCGCATCAAGAAGCATATCGCTGTTAAAAACCGTTCCTCTTTTTTGTATGAACTTTAGGAAAAGATTATATTCTATTATACTGAATTCTGTTACAGGTTCAATTGCGAAGCAGGAACTTAGAAATAAAAAGACTTCCCTCTTCTTACGTTATAGATGCTTTGTACATCTATATCCCAGGCAGCCATCAGACAGGTCTGTATTTACAAGTATGCTCTTTAACTTTTTGCAAAAGAACCTAAGCATTTACACATAAACTGTAAACTATTACTACACTAATCATCCATAACTTTACACTTATTGCAAGTAATGCCTAACATTTGATAACGATGATTTTTTATATTACGTTTAATTACAATTAGTTACATGCTAATGGTAGATATATTCTATTAATGGCAAGATATTTGCTTAAATTATATAAACCTTGAATAGTTATTTATCTTAAAAAAACTGTACCGCTTTAAAAATAAATAATAAAAATTACAGGAGGTATCTAATGATACGTAGTTTGATGAATGTTGGCACGTTAATTATTACAATTATTTCAGCACTGTTTTTTGTTGTAGGACATGCCGAGGCTGTTCAGCTCTATACAACTTGCGATGACGGGCTAAGTATTGCTTTCATGGACCCAACAACTGCAACCGGCACAAAAATAGGTTCCATGGGAGTATTTGCCATGGGGTTGACTATCGATAATTCAGACGGCTCCTTCTATACTATCGCGGATTCCGGACTTGCTCAAGGAGATATTGGTGTACCCAGGCCTACCCAGCAATTGGCTCTCCTTGATCCTTTAACAGGAATTGCAACCCGTGTCGGACAGCCAATGTGGAACTGGATAGAGGTATATGCTGCAGTTCCGGCGCTTGAGGTAGGTAATGACGGTTTTGTATACGCAGGCGGAGTTGATGGAAGATTTTACCGTATCAATAAAACAACTGGGGAGACTACCCTGCTCGGCACTCAAAGTATAATGATGGTAATGGATTATGCCTTTGACAGTCAGGGGACTCTTTGGGCAGTGGCAGGAACGCAGAATGATCTATACACAATTGATATCTCAACAGGCAATGCAACTTTTGTGAAGAGGATCTCCGGGGTTACTACTATCGGGTCCGGTATAATGGGGATCATGTTCGATAAATATGATGTAATGTATGGCACCAATATAGCCGCATACCCTGATGCCCATCTATACTTGATCGATATTGCTGCCGGTGCGGCTACCGATCTGGGCGCTTTAAATCTTGATCAACCGCATGGCGGTGACGTGTATCTTCCCGACGAATGTATTCAGCCGCCATCAGGCATTATCTCCTGGTGGCCCGGTGATGATAACGCCGATGATATTGTCGGAGCAGATAACGGAACCCAAATAAATGGCGCGGGTTTTTCAAAAGGAAAGGTTCGTAAGGCATTCAGCTTTGACGGGATTGACGATTATGTTGAAATAACAAGCGGAGCTTTTGATTTCGGGAATGCGCCTTTTTCAATCGACTTCTGGATGTATTCAAACACAAATGGCAATAACACTTATATATTAGGCAAGTCTCTTCCAGACGGAGGAGAAGGTTTTGATATCAGGTTGGACAATAATATGATTCAAGTTGTTGGTGTTAACGGCTGGGGTTTTAATATCACAAGCGACGCCTCAGCAACTCCCAATGGCTGGCATCACATAGCATTAGCATCAACAGACACAACCGTAGATCTTTATATAGACGGTGTATTGAAAGGTTCAAGTGCGAGACAATCTATAACCACAACTGCTAATCCTTTCAGGATCGGTTTTACAAGTAACTTTGGCGGTACAGCATTCAGTGGCCTCATTGATGAAGTTGATATATTTGATCGTGCCCTTACCTCCTCCGAAATAAACGAAATTTATAATGCCGGTCATTCAGGCAAATGCATTTCTGACTGTACAGATGAAGACAGTGACACCTATGCAGCAGAAGGCGGTATTTGCGGCCCCGTAGACTGTGACGATAACAATCTCGCCATCAATCCCGGGGCATCAGATAACAACTGCAATGGTTTTGATGAAAATTGCTCCGGAACAGCAGATGAAGGTTTTGTGTCGGCATCTACAACCTGCGGGGTTGGAATATGCGCATCTACCGGACAAATGAGTTGTGAAAATGGGACACTCGTTGACACTTGCGCGCCTGGTCAACCGCAGATTGAAGGGCCTGTCGGGGATCCGACATGCGGTGATGGACAGGACAATGATTGTGACGGATTAAAAGATACAGCGGATACCAATTGTCAAACACAAAATAATGACCTTATTGTCTCTGTCTTAAGTGCTCCTTCAACAGCAGGCGCAGGTCAAACAATATCGGTATCTGATACAACCAAAAATAACGGACCTGGCGCAGCCGGCGCTTCCACCACAAAATTCTACTTGTCTGCAAACAGCACCTATGATGCCGGTGACACCGAACTTGGAAGCAGGTCAGTGCCGTCTCTTTCTTCAGGTACTACTAGCGCAATGAGCACATCTATCACTATCCCTGCAGATGCGGCTAACGGCACCTACTATATTATTGCAAGGGCAGATGCTAACACTGTTATAAATGAAACCAATGAAAACAATAACACAAGAGGCAAGTCTATCAAGATAGTGCCTGATCTTGTCGTCTCTGCCTTGACCGCTCCCTCAACAGTAAGTCCAGGTCAAATAATATCGGTAAGTGATACAACCAAGAATAACGGCCCCTCCGCAACCGGCCCTTCTACTACAAGGTTCTATTTGTCTTTAAACAGCAGTTATGACTCCGGGGATACCGAGCTTGGCAGCAGGTCCGTGCCTTCTCTTGCTTCAGGAGCCGTAAGCACAGGCAGTACATCTGTCATAGTTCCTGCAGATGCGGCTAACGGCACCTACTATATTATTGCGAGAGCGGATGCTGATGGTATAATTACAGAGTACTCCGAGACAAATAATACCAGGAGCAAGTCTGTCAAGATAGGAACAGATCTAATCGTGTCTGCACTTTCAGCCCCGTCAGGCGCTCTAAAAGGTTCAACTATAATTGTGGCCGACACCATTAGAAATATCGGAACAAGCGCAGCAAGTGCTTCAACAACCAGATTATATTTGTCCACTAATACTACTTATGATGCAGGAGATACAGAACTTGCAGGCAGATCTGTTCCATCTATTGCAGTAGGGGCTACAAATTCAGGAAGCACATCGGTAAATATACCTTCCGATATAACTATTGGCACATACTACATAATAGCAAGGGCTGATGCCGATGGAGTTGTCAGTGAGATCAATGAGACAAACAACTTAAAAAACAAGTCTATCGTAATAGGCCCAGGCCCTGACCTGATAATATCTGGCATTTCAGCGCCGGCGAGTGTATCACCCGGTTCGGCTATTGACATTGCCGATACAACAAAGAATAACGGACTAGAAACAGCAGGTGCCTCAACAACCAGATTTTATTTATCAACAAACACTACATATGACATGGGGGATTTAGAACTCGCAAGCAGGCCGATTCCGTCTCTAACCCCGGGAACTGTTAGTACAGGAACTACAGCTGTAATCATACCCTCTGGAATAACTGCCGGCACATATTATATCATTGCCAGGGCGGATGCTGACGGTGTTGTTACTGAAACAATCGAAACCAATAACTACAAGAATAAGGCGATATCCATAAACCCATAAAAGCAGTCAGTTATGTGAACGGTGCGGTATTAATAAAATAAAGGCCTGGATTAACCAGGCCTTTATTGATTGAACTTCGGATAAAATACGTCAGCAAGCCTCCTCAACTCTTCCCGTATCAGCAAAGGACTGAAACCCAATGCATATGCCTTTGAGCTTTCAAGTGTAATGTCCGGCGGTCTTGGTGCTGCCATACTCACATCTTTCTGCAGGCATGGTATTAACGGTGCATCATGAGGTCCTGAAACTTCTACCAGCAACCTGCCAAAATCATATCGTGATATCCTTTCCCTGCCTCCGAGGTGTATTATGCCCTTTATTTTTTCCAAAGCGATGAAAAGCCCGTGAACTGCAGTCTGCGCACTGATCGGATTTCTGAATTCGTCAATAAACAACCTTAGTCCCTTTCCTTCTTGCATATCCCTCAGCATCGGTTGAATGAAACTCTCAGATGCCGGACCAGGAATACCGAACATTAAGGCCATGCGGCAGACAGCGGCCTCAGGATATCTTTTAAGTATTTCTTCTTCCGCCAGGGCTTTCTGTTCACCATAAATATTCACAGGACAAACCTTGTCTTCTTCCCGGTAGGGGGCATTTAAGCCGTTAAACACCAGGTCGGTTGATGTAAAGACACAGGGAATTTTCAAATCTGAGCACAGGCCGGCTACATTAATGGAAGCATCAACATTGATTTTATGCGATTCTTCTTTATGAGTCTGGCAATAATTGGGATCTGCTGCTGCTGCTGTATGAATGACTGCATCAGGCCGAATTTCCTTAAACATCCTTTTCATTTCTTTGAAATCGGTCAGATCAATTCGAACAATATTTACGCCATCGATTGCTACAGGGTTAGAGAATACCGTCCCGTATATGCACCATTCTTTTTTAGCCATGTTGCATATGTTCCATCCAAGGAACCCGCTGGCGCCTGTTACAAGAAGTTTTTTCATAGGGTGATAATTTAGTATTTCAAGTGATATATTTTACAGGAGTTCCCCCAATTTTTTTAGCCATATCCTGGCTTCTTGCATTACAGCAATTTTAAAATCCATAATGACCTCTCACATAGCCAAGGGGATACTCAACTGTCCTCCCCCTTTGGAAAAGGGGGATTAAGGGGGATTTTATAGATAAATTCAATCAAAAAATCTCCCCTAACCCCTCTTTTTCAAAGAGGGGGATAAATCGAAAACCCATATTTGCCTTGCCTGTTGATATATCATGCATAGTTGTTTGCCTGTAAAAAGTTCCCCCATTTTTTCAAAACCTCTAACGACCACTTGATAAAGAACATTCCCCTTTTGTCTTTATAGACTTACGTCCTGCATGGCCTTATTTCTGGGGGAACTCCTGATATATTTTACCCCTTCCTCTCCGCCATCGCAATTTCATCTTTAGCAATATTAATGCACGCCTTTTCTTCTTTCCACTTTTCACCGTCTGGTATATAATATTTCATTCTCTGAAAGGCAGGGTTTTTATTAGTTAAATGAGCAATCTCCCATTTCAAGAAGGTCAGATTATTGAAAGCCCGTTATTTAATGAGCTCATGCAGGTGAGCGAGGAACAGACTCTTTATGGGGGAAAATAAACATGATGACATTTAAGCAATTTTCTTCTAAGCCGGAAAATATACCGGCGGTCACATCATGGTACTTAGCTGATCTTGGCGAAGCCCGAGGCAAGCAGGAATTATTTACCAAACAATCTCCTCAGAGGCTAAGAGTTTTGCGTGAACATGCCCTGATAGAAAGTGCTGTTTCATCAAACCGGATAGAGGGCGTTAAGGTTGAACAGTCTCGCATACGAACTATCATACTCGGCAAATCACATTTGCGCGACCGTGATGAGGAAGAAGTAAGAGGGTATCGCAACGCTCTTAAACTGATTCATGAGCAAGGCGTCAAACTCCCAGCTTCAGCGGATACCACACTCAAACTGCACAAACTTTCACGGGGGCAGATATGGGATGCCGGAAAATACAAGGAACAGGACAGCGATATAATTGAAAAATATCCTGACGGGACATCCCGGATACGTTTTAAAACAGTGCCTGCCGCCGATACTGCTGAATATATGAAGAAGCTGCTTGAGATGTGGAACCGGTGCCTCCGCGAAAAATGGGTGCATCCCATGATCGCACTTGCGGCATTCAATCTTGATTTCCTATGCATTCATCCCTTCCGTGATGGGAACGGCAGGGTTTCAAGGCTTCTTCTATTGCTTCAAAGTTATTATTTGGGCTATGAAGTCGGACGCTACATCAGCATTGAGCGGATTATAGAACAGAGCAAGGATCGTTATTATGAAACTCTGGAGCAAAGCTCTCAAGACTGGCATAAAGGCAAAAATGATCCCTGGCCTTATATCAATTACGTACTCTTTACGCTTAAAACTGCCTATCATGAGTTTGAGGATCGGGTAGGACAATTGAGATCGCCGAAAGGCGCAAAGACGGAGATGATCAAATCTGCAATCAATTCGTTTTCCGGCGATTTTACCCTGTCTGCTCTGGAACATGCTTGCCCGGGTGTCAGCCGGGACATGATACGAAAGGTGCTTAAGGAGATGCAAGATATTAAAAGCATTGAGTGCATTGGTCGAGGCCCAGGCGCTCCATGGAGGAAAAGAGGTAATACCTCTAAAAGAGGGTAATAAAGAGGGTAAGATAAAATATGCCACAACCTGTGGCACAAAGTATCTGACTAGTGCATGAATATTTCGGAAAAGAAAAAAATGGACTATTTGTGCAACAGCTTGCTGCACAAATAGAAATAAATTTGATATGAAATATAAAATCTTTGTCAGCGGAGTTCAAAAGGAATTAAAAGAAGAGCGGTTTTCTGTAAAAGGAACAATTGCAGAAAATGTTTTATTGAAGGAATATTTTAAAGTCTTTTTGTTCGAAGACTCCCCGGCCAAGAGTAAATCTGCCAAAACAGCTTATATTGATGAAGTGCGCAAGTGTGATATTTATCTTGGAATATTAGGGAATTTGATTCCTCAAAAAACTGGACATAAACTGGACAAACAGGACAATGAGGAGATGTGGGATTTTGAGGAACTATATGGGGAAATGCCTCAATTGCCTCATGAACAACTCACGGTTTCAAATGACTCAAATCAACTGGTAGCAAAGGGGCGAAGGTGTGAAATCTATTTGCAAATTGGAAAGGGCTGATAATTGGCAAAATGTATTTAATCCGTAATAACAAAACGAGTAATGAAAGTAACGTCAAAGGTAATGAAAAGAACTTGTCAATCGAATCAGTAGCAAGAAGAATCGGCTCATAAAGGGATCAAACGCCTCATAAACGACTCAAAGGTTAAGGGGCGGCAAAGGGGCGGAATGTGAAAAAAGAGATTGAGTCGGAGTTGGGGAGAGAGGATAAGAAATAATTTCCCAAAGACCGCAACCGGAACTGCTGCACTTCTGAACTTTTGAGCGTCTGCATTGCTGTTCTATTGTTCTACGGCACTATTTTTTAATCACTATTTTCCCCGCTAAGAATCTTCTTGCTGTTTACCAGGGGTTTGATTAAAATTAAGCGGTGGATTTTATAGGGACTAATTCAAGAAGGGCTACTCTTATATGAATAAGAAAGACCTCACAGAGCGCGATATCTGCACAAAGTTCATCACTCCTAATATCGAGAAGGCGGGATGGGATGTGCAGTCGCAGATTCGGGAAGAGGTATTCTTTACTAAAGGCCGCATCATTGTCCGCGGGAAACTTGTTACCCGTGGCAAAGCAAAGCGCGCTGATTACATCCTATACTATAAACCCAATATCCCCATTGCGTTAATAGAGGCAAAAGATAATAATCACTCGATCGGTGATGGTATCCAACAGGGGCTTGAATATGCAGCTACCCTCGACATCCCCTTCGTCTTTTCATCAAATGGTGACGGATTTCTGTTCCATGACCGGACCGGACAAAGCAGTCAGATGGAAACCGAGATCAGCATTGACGCTTTTCCCTCTCCAGGCGATCTTTGGCAGAAATATCGCATATGGAAAGGTCTTGCTCCTGCAGAAGAGGAGATTATCCTTCAGAACTATTTCGAAGACAGCAGCGGCAAGGAACCGCGCTACTACCAGTGTATTGCCATCAACAGGGCCATTGAGGCAATCTCAAAAGGACAGGATCGCATTCTCCTTGTTATGGCAACAGGCACCGGAAAGACTTACAGTGCATTCCAGATAATATGGCGGTTGTGGAAGGCCAAACGTAAAAAACGCATCCTTTATCTCTCAGACCGTAATGTCCTCATTGACCAGACTATGGTCAACGACTTTCGCCCGTTTGGCAGCGTGATGGCGAAGCTCTCCACCTCCTCAAAGACAATAGAACGCGCTGATGGCACAGGGGTGGCGCTCGCGACAGCAGTTGATAAGAAACATCGGCGTATCGATACATCCTATGAGATTTATCTTGCCCTCTATCAGGCCATCACCGGCCCGGAAGAGCGCCAAAAACTATTTCGCGAACTCTCTCCTGACTTTTTTGATCTGATAGTGGTTGATGAGTGTCATCGCGGCAGCGCGGCAGAGGATTCTGCATGGCGTGAGATTCTGGAATACTTTTCTTCAGCTACTCAGATCGGTATGACAGCCACGCCGAAGGAAACGGAATACGTCTCCAATATTCATTACTTTGGGAATCCTGTGTACAGCTATTCTCTGAAACAGGGCATATATGACGGCTTTCTTGCGCCTTACAAAGTAATAAAGGTGCATCTTGATGTTGATATAGACGGTTACCGGCCTGCGTCCGGTGAGCAGGACAAATACGGATATGAAATCGAGGACCGTATTTATAACCAAAAAGACTTTGACAGGCAGTTGGTGATAGACGAACGGACAAAGCGCGTTGCCCGCAAGGTGACAGAGTTTCTTAAAGAGAGCGGAGACCGTTTCCAGAAGACCATAATCTTCTGCGTTGATACCGAACATGCCAGCCGCATGCGTCAAGCACTGATCAATGAAAATGAGGACTTGGTGCAGCAGAATGAGCGGTATGTTATGCGTATTACAGGCGATGATGCTGAAGGCGTAGCCCAGGTCGGCAACTTCATTGACCCTGAATCTAAATATCCGGTTATCGTCACAACGTCACGTCTTCTTTCTACCGGGGTCGATGCCCAGACCTGTCGCCTTATTGTCCTTGACCGTGAGGTAGGCTCGATGATCGAGTTCAAGCAGATCGTGGGTAGGGGCACCCGTGTTCATGAGGATGCGAAGAAATACTATTTCACCCTTATCGACTTCCGGAAGGCGACTAATCATTTTGCTGATAAGGATTTCGAGGGAAGATGTCAAGTTTTTAGTTGAAATTTATTTATGGCTCCCATTTAATTATTATTCTTCAAGCAGCTTTTTTTGCTAATGTTTGATCTTTCTGCTCC
>JAGVGM010000078.1 GCA_020057065.1 Thermodesulfovibrionia bacterium | reverse complement strand
TGGGATTTCATTATGACTGTCACGGAAATCTTTTGTTACGGTAGAAGCTGCCTCACCGATTATCTCAATAGACTTTATTATAGAAAGAGCAAGCATACGATCTGAATGAAGATCGCTTTTTGTCTTATTTTCTGAGAAGGATAAAGCTTCTTTTGCAGCGTCAAGCATATGCCTTAATCGGATAATGTTATCCTTCAGCATACTGAACCTCTGCGACTGAAAGCACATCATCTCTGAAGTAACGGCTTAAATCAGCGGGCGTTCTCAAATCCACTTTATGGACTAAGATATCCGAGAGTTCAATTTCAATGGAAGCAAGGCGCAGCAAACCTACCACCTGTCCCTGCTCAAATTCAATAAGCACATCAACATCGCTGTCCTGTGTAAAATGATCGCTTATGACCGATCCGAAAAATGAAAGCCTGCGGATATGATGCTTTCTGCAGAATTCTGCAACTCTTTCTCCTGGTACTTTTATCTTTGTCTTAGTAGCCATGATTACCTCCGAAAGCTGCCTGCTCTTATTTTATCGCAATATTCTTTAATTTATCGATGTTGAATAGTCTGCAATGTTTATTTATAAGATGTGCTCCCAAGACATGCGGTCATTTGATCATTATCCATCGAGAGTACATGATATATTGCACCATCAAATTCTATTTTCCATGCTTTGCTCATAAGAGTTGTTTAAATAAAAACTTCATCTTTGTCAATATTTATTCGCCATTCAAAATGTGACACCATGTTTCCTTCCTTTGTTCACAGCCTTTTTGCCCTCAAAAAACGCATTATACGCCCATTTCAAGGGGTCAGTTTTGAATTATTCGTTCCAATATCCGATACTTGCTGTGGCCCGACCCCGTTATATCCCCATTAGATTCCAAAACCCCCAACATTAATGTCGGGCCAGAGGCTTACGTCAGACCCGGTGCGCAGTGTCGCCTTCACGCCGCCGTCCGACGAGACAATGAAGCCAATCGCCTCCTCAAACGATGAGCAAAACCTAAATGCTGAACGGTGCCGTGTCCCGAAATCTGAAATGCGTTTTTTCTTTCGTCCGGGGAGTAATACGTCTGTGAGGCTTGGGGAATGGACAAAGACCTCTGCACCGAAACCCAACACTCTGAAGCGATCAGTGATTATGACAGCCCCATCTACTCCTGACAAACCAGCGATGAATCTAACACAATCGGAAATCGCTTCCTTAATCTCCTCTCGATCATCATCGAGACTCATCACTCGATTGAATCTTTCACGATTAAGATCATTCCCATCGGAGAGCGGAAAATATAGATCATAATAGCGCTTATGAGTAACGACATCTGCCTTCAGTAACCCCCACACCTCATCATAATTTATTGGATACTTAATCGTAATCCTGTCAAGAAGCCGCGTATCGTCATGCGTCAGGTAGTCAGGGACAAAGAACACAGTCCCTCCATGAGCCTTTTCGCGGATATGAAAAAGAAGACGTTCAATAAACCACGTGTAAACCCTCTTGGGATAATCCTCATCGTGGCCGTCTTCATCGTACCTTCCCCCTTCGAGATCGGAGACCACATCATTGTAGAACGCGATTCTGGCAGCATCGAAGAACTTCCCTAAATGGCCATCATAGAGAGCACCCCAACTTGGTTCTGCAAGTGAGCCATTCCTTAATGTCATGAATATCCGGCCCTGTGCGGAGACCGAGAGTTGTCCCGGCTCCGTGCAAGATATCGTCAAATAATTCGGAGGAGGCATCCCGTGAGACGATTCGTGGTGCATGAAATGCCACCACGAACTCCCTGAATCGAGTAACCCCCAAATTCCAAGTTTCGGATTCTTGGTCGACCGGTTTACCTGCGAGACGCATATAATAACTTGGGTCATGTCCAAGGCTGGGGCCAATCGGAGGACTTCGGCAACGGAGAATTCACGAGGGGAATTAAAGACTATCGGGCGGAGCTTTGAGTGCTGTCGATAAGGGTTCTGCTCAGTTAGCTTCTCTTGGGGCGCAAAAATGATGCGGAAGTGTAACTTCCTGCCTTCCTCTGTGAGAAAACTCGCATGATAGGCAACTTCGAGAAGCTCCTCAAGAACATTATCTGCAGGAAGCTCTGGGGCTTTTTCGTACTTACCTTTGATCTTTGCCAATCGAGATTTAAGCGGATCAATGATGTCAGTTGGGTAAATCATGTAGTCTTTGTCCTAACGATCAAGCTAAGGGGCGCGGCGGCTTTTTGCCGCGTCCCTCTTGAGCGTCTGGTTGTGCGTTTTCATCCATACCTTGGTCAAACAGTCGCTGCCCTTAATTTAGTTATGAATTAGGTTCATTGATGATAATACTGGATAGTGGTCTGAAACCCTGATTACGTGGTCATGAATAACGCGATTAGAATTAAGTTCTGGTCCTATAGCAGGATCAAGGGATAGGAATTTAGGACCTGCAAATATATAATCCAAAGTTAATGTGGGGTTGTTTCCTACCCCTTTAGCTTTAGTGCCATTACCATTTCGACTAATTTTCCCCGTTGGGACTGTATCAATAAAATTTATCCTCTTGATATATTCGTACTCTGCAGACTCTTCTGTGAAATTAAAATCACCTGCTATAATCCAAACAGGGGAATGCCGGTTGAATGTTTCATGCGGGTCTTCTTTTCTTTTTTCGCCTCGTTCACGATACCCACTCTGTCGCCACGAGTTATAACGTGAAACAATCCCATTGAATACAACATCTAATTGCCCTTTTCTGATTCTGGACGCCAGAGCATCAATTTCTGGTACACCTTCTCTCTCTATCATTAGCGTTGTCAGATGAATATTGAT
>JAGVGM010000259.1 GCA_020057065.1 Thermodesulfovibrionia bacterium | reverse complement strand
TGGAAGCAGACAGCATGGTAGAGAGCGTGGTAGAAATGTAATAGATGTAGATTGCGATACGGGTCAGATAGCAGATGCTATTAACAGACAGGTTTCAAATGGGAGATATCCTGGAGAAAATATATATGGCGAAGGCAATGCAGGAAAGAAAATAGCTGATCTATTGGCGACTATACCTTTAACACAAAAAACACGTCTTGCTTATTAATAAATATGGAAACAAAAATGAAAACAAAGATAATTGCTGAGGCAGCTTCAAATCATGGCGGTGATATTAAACTTGCCAAAGAATTTATCAGGATTGCCGCCGAGGTAGGAGTTGATTATATTAAGTTTCAATCATGGCAGGTGTCAAAGCTTTCAAAAGATGACTCTCAATACGATTGGTTTAAACAGTCAGAGCTTAAAGATGCCGCTCATTATGAACTTCTCGAAGAGTGTAAAAAAAGAAATATAATTTTTTTAACAACAGTCTTTGACACAGATAGGATAGAATTCCTTAAGGGATTGGGTATTGATGAGATAAAGGTTGCAAGTCCGGATTTAAGCAGTTATAGAATGTTAAATTTATTAAAGGATAAATTTAAACATATCATTGTCTCAACAGGTATGCATTACAAAGAGGAGATTCAAAAAGCCGCAGATATTCTGAAAAAAACTGATTTTACATTCATGCACTGTGTATCTATTTATCCGACGCCACCCGACAAGGTCAACCTTGCAAAAATGCAGTGGCTTAAAAAGTTTGCTAATAGCGTCGGTTACAGCGATCATACTGTCGGAACAGAGGTTGTTAAATTTGCCATATCACAAGGCGCCTCACATATTGAAAAGCACTTTTGCCTTGGCAAATACGGACCTGGAAGAGCAATGCCGTGGGATGCGGACCCTTACCAGATGGAAGAGATAGTTAAATACGCTGAAATGGTACGTACACTTCTTGGCAAAGACAAAGGTGACCTCTCCGAAGAAGAAAAGAACTCCCGTCAGAGGTTTATAGGAAGATTTGGAGATAACAGGTGATTTAAAAACCAAGAGAGGAAATCTTCAAAAGAAATTTTACTTTATTCAATGAGAGAAAACCCATTCATATTAGGAATAGTTACAGCAAGAGGCGGTTCTAAGGGCATTCCACGAAAAAATATAAAACCCCTCCACGGACATCCACTGATTTCACATACCATAAAAGCAGCTATCAAAAGCACCGTGCTTTCTGACTGCATTGTGTCTACCGATTCAGAGGAAATAGCTGATATATCAAGGTCGTATGGTGCAAAGGTTCCATTCCTGAGGCCAAAAGAACTTGCAGAGGATAATACTCCTTCTTATAGAGTACTTCAACATGCTGTAACAGTGTATCAGGATATGCATAATTGCAATATTGATATTGTTATGCTTCTTCAACCGACAGCACCTTTCAGGACACCCGAGGACATTGATAATTCATTAAAACTTTTTATAAAGACACCTGAGGCAGATTCTCTGATTAGCTGTTTCTGCGATGCGGCTTTTCATCCAAGGGTAATGTATACCCTCAAGGGCAATCGATTAACACCTCTTCTCGAGGGCAAACAGCTTCCGGTAAGGAGACAGGAGTTTGAAAAAGTCTATATTAGAAATGGCGCCATATACATAACAAAAAAAGACACTCTCATGGAAAAAAACACAATCATAGGGGACTATCCAATATGCTATGAGATGCCTTTTATCCAGTCGATAAATATCGATGAGGTGTCTGATTTCAGCCTTGCTGAGGTAATAATGGAAAATAAGGAACGATTGAGGATCCGCGAGAATGGATAGACAGATTCATGTCCTCAATATAGAACCAAATGGTTACTCCGCAGAAGCCAAAGCCATCCTTGAAAGTTTTGCCATAGTTGATGAAAAAAGACTTAGTAAAGACGAACTGCTTTCTGAAATACATAAATATGACGTCTTAATAACCAGATTGGGATATTATATTGACCAAACAATAATACAAAATGGAAGCAGACTGAAGGCTATAGCAACTGCAACAACAGGTTTGGATCATATAGATACTACTGTGGCAGAAAGTTTGGGGATAAAAGTAATAAGTCTTCGAGGAGAGACAGAGTTTCTTGAAGGTATTACTTCAACTGCCGAACATACCTTTGCCCTTATATTGGCACTCTGCAGGAAGATACCTTTTGCTTTTAATTCAGTGTGTGCTGGTAAATGGGATAGGGATACATTCAAGGGAACACAGCTTAAAGGAAAGACTCTGGGCATAATGGGCTTCGGAAGACTTGGCAGGATGGTTGCTGATTACGGGATTTGTTTTAGAATGAAAGTTTTAGTTTATGATTCCCAAGTTAATATAAGTAGCACAAATGTTTGCCAGGTCTCTTTTGATGAGTTATTAGGCATGTCGGATATAGTTACGCTTCACTTGCCTTTAAACGATGGAACAAAAGGTCTTATTGGTAGAAAAGAGATCTTTTCTATGAAAAAGGGGGCTTTTCTGATTAATACTTCGAGGGGGAAGTTGATAGATGAGATTGCCTTGCTCGAAGCACTGGAAAGCGAACATCTGGGTGGAGCTGCAGTCGATGTTGTCTCTAATGAATTGATGCCAGACAGTAAACTTTCAGAGCAGCCACATGTTAGATACGCTCAAAAACATTCAAATCTGATTATTACTCCTCACATCGGAGGAGCTACATGGGAATCAATGAAAGATACAGAGGTTTTCATTGCAAAAAAAATTAAGAATTTTGCGATGGAAAAGGCAATGATGAAAACATGAATAATTCTCCTTTCTTATACGAAAGTGCTGAATATGAATATATTTCATGCGATCTTTGCGGAAGGTCTGATTCCGAGATATTAAACACAAAAGACCGTAACAACCTAATTGTCAGAACATGTATTTGTAAACATTGCGGGCTTATCTTTATTAATCCACGCATGACCCGACAATGGTATGTCAGATATTATCAGGGCGAGTACAGAGCACAATTGGCAAGATTTAAGCTAAAACCCCTTGTGAACTCAGATTATGAAGCTGCATTTAAATCTGCAACAAGACATGGCATGGGGCTTTTCTCATTAATAAACCCATATATTGCAAAAGGTCTGACAATTGAAGTAGGCTCAAGTATTGGTGGAGTGTTAAATGGATTCAAAGAAAGTCTTAATGTTGACGTGCTGGGAATAGAACCTTCTTCCGACGAGGCTGAGTTTGCTGCAAACAAAGGAATAAAAACTTACAATAGTCTAATAGAGGACTTCAGAGAAAATATACCAATGGCATCAAATATTATTTGCAGTCAAAGTTTGAATCACCTTCTCAGCCCGAGATTTTTTTTAGAATGGGCATACAGTCATCTTGAAAATGATGGACGGATTATTTTAGAGGTTCAAAATTTTCGCCACGTATACAAACATTACAAATATATGACGAGAGCTATACAGATTGACCATACATTTATGTTTGTCCCTGAGACATTAGAAAACTTTGTTGATGCAGCAGGTTTTGACATACTCTTTATGGATGTAGATGAGAATAAAGACAAAAAGGGAATCGGAATAAACAAAGGATTATGTTTGCCGGCTCTTCATATCCGATTAGTTGGAAAAAAGAGCAAACGGTTACCTTTTCATAAAGACTTATCCTGCCTCAATAAATATGTAGAAGTCTTCAATTCCCTCGAAGATGTTAAAGGATCATACCTCTACTATCTTTACAAATATGAATTAAAGAAGTCTCTGAAAGCCAGGTTGATGAATATGCGAGCTTCGATTAGCTCAAAGCGATAACCCGGCAATTTGTTATAGAGCATATCATAAGGGAATAAAAAATGGAGGATACGGGTTATTTGGGGAACAATATAAAAAAAATATTGTTGCTCCAACCTATGCATGAGAAGAAAGACAAAACTCATAGAACAAGCTTTAATTTTCCTTATGGTATGGCATATATTGCTCGTGCACTTATAGACTCGAATTATGATGTAGAAGTAATAGATGCTCAAGCTTTACAATGGGAAAAAGAAGAAGTAATTAACTGTTTGCAACAAGGTCAATGGGATTTAGCAGGCATATCAGCTTTTTCAACTCAATATAATGCAGTAAAAATATTTGCGGAATGTATCCATAAAAAAGAAATTCCTATTGTAGTTGGAGGTCCACTGGCAACATTCAGCTCTAAACTAACTTTAGAGAACACATTCGTAGATATTTGTGTAATTGGTGAAGGCGAAGAAACAATCGTTGACTTAATTAATAATATCAATAAGTTACAAAAAGTCAATGGGATTGGTTATAAAGACAAAAATAAAAAGATAATATATACTACTCCTCGAGATTATATAAAACCGTTAGATAAACTTTTTATGCCTGCCTATGAACTCTTTGATATGGAAAAATATTTAAATGTAAAAATGTCCATCGGGGGGAAAAACCAACCAATAAATACGCGAGTCATGACTTATATTACGTCAAGGGGATGTCCTTATCATTGCCGTTTTTGTTCAAAAAATTTCAAAGGATACAGATCGTTCTCTGCAGAAAAAATTATTGATGAAATATCGTATTTAAAGAATAGATATAAATTAGATGGGATCGCTTTTAATGATGAATTATTTATAAGTAACAAAAACAAAATACACGAAGTTGCTACTAAATTAAAAGAGATGGATCTTTTTTGGAGCGGACAAGCACGTGTTAACCTTGTAAATTATGAACTGCTAAAGTTCATGAAAGAAAATGGATGTATTGGGATTGGCTATGGCATTGAATCCGGTAGTCAAAAAATCTTAGACAATATGAAAAAGGGCATTACTGTTCCACAAATTGAAAAAGCAGTAATGGATGCCATGAATTTAGGGCTTGATATTAAAGTACAATTAATATTCGGATATCCTGGTGAGGATGAAGAAACAATCAACGATACTATTTCACTTTTTAAACGCGTTAATAATCCAGGCAGGGGTTTTAATTTAATAACTCCTCTACCGGGCTCGTATCTATATGACTATACTACAGAAAAAGGATTGATAAAAGATGAAGCCGAGTATTTAACCCAAATAGAAAAAAGTTTTGGCAGGGGTAAAGTCCATGTCAATTTTACTAACTGGTCAGATAAAGAGTTATTAAAAAGGAAAAAAAAGGCTGAGAAGAAAATACATCGTAATTATATTTTAAAAAATACAAAAGAAAGAGTTAAGGCCTTTGTATTTTCCAAAATTTAGCTAGAGTCCTTTTCTTGCCCATTTTCTAACGAAAAGCAGGGACTGTTTATCAAACGACACGGTTAACTAACGATCAAAATACTTTTAGAGAGGCAGATGAAAAAACTACTTGATACAGAAACTCAAACCATGAAATCTATCTTTATAATTGTCGATTCAGGCACTGCTATTAGAAACATATTACGAACTGATGTCTTTAAGATATTAAAAACACAGCGTAATACGAAAATAGTAATTTTTTCTCCTATTATTGACGAAGATTTTAAAAAAGAATTTTGCGCAGAGAATATATTTGTCGAACAAGCCCCTAAATGGAAACCAAATCTTATTATTAACATATTACGGTCATTAAAAAAAGACCTCTGGGCAAATAACGCAAACCTGTTTACTTTTAAACACAAGAGGGAGAAAAGAAAAGGGAGATTTATCAGAAAGTTTGCCCTAAAAACATTAGTAGGTAAAAGCTCCAATAGAAGACTCGATTCTTATATAAAATTTCTTGAAAGGCTGGAATTGTTTTTCACTCCCTCGATTGCAGACCGTTACTTTAAAAAATATAAACCGGATTTAATATGCTATACCAGTATTTATTCAAAATACCTATGCATTGAGATAGAGGGACAAAAGAGAGGAACAAAAACGATTTGTTTTATTCAAAGTTGGGACAATCCTACATCAAAGGGACCCTTTCCTGTAAGGCCTGATAGGGTTGTAGTCTGGAACAATATCCTTAAAGATGAAGTAGTTAATCATCACGACTTTGCAGAGGATGAAGTCTTCATATCAGGTGTTCCGCAATTTGATATTTATGTTGATAAAGCAAATTTTCTCCCAAAGGATAAATTCTTCAAAAAATGGGGTCTTGATACCGAGAAAAAGTTGATTACATACACAACCGGCACACCAGGAACCGCCCCTTTTGACCACGAGGTTATTGAATTATTATATGAGGCTTTTCAGAAGGATTCCTTTATTAATCCATCTCAGCTATTGATACGGCTGCACCCTAAGGATAAATATAGCTATTATAAAAAATTTGAAAATAAACCTTATCTTGTAATACAAAGGCCTGGCCGACCTGCCCAAACAAACGATAACTGGAATCCAACGCGGGAAGACATGTATGGACTTGCTGAGCTGATGAATTATTCTGATGTGGTAATCAATGTGGCATCTACAATAACTATTGATGCCGTGGCATTTGACACCCCTGTAGTTAATGTTGCCTTCGATGGCCACAAGACAAAACCGTATAAAGATTCCTGCAAAAGATACTATGATTATGACCACTATAAAAATATCGTAAAAACCGGCGGGGTAAAAATCGCATACTCTATAGGAGAACTAGTAGATCATACGAATCTATATCTTAAAAATCCAGCCATCGATGCCGAGGGAAGGAAAATAATAAGAGAGGAACAGTGCTGGAAGCTTGATGGAAATTCCGGAAGACGAATTGCTGAATACGTATTGCAATACTTAAATGAAGATAGATGATCGTATTTTGGTGTGTAACACGTGAATAGGGAAAAACTAACAGTTACCATTATTACTTACAATGAAGAAGAAAATATAAGGGACTGCCTCCAAAGTGTGAAATGGGCGGACGAAATTGTCGTAGTTGATGCAGAAAGCACTGACAGGACTGTTGAAATCTGTAAAGAATATACAGACAAAGTTTTTTTAAACCCCTGGCCGGGACACAAAGAGCAAAAGAATTTTGCCATAGGCAAGGCATCAAATCTCTGGATATTCAGCATTGACGCTGATGAAAGAGTTCCTGACGAGCTTAAAAACTTTATACTTGAGGAACTGAAAAATCCTGTTTTTGCCGGCTACCGCTTTCCGAGGCAGAACTATTTTCTTGGAAAATGGCTCAGGCACGGAGGATGGTATCCTGATCATGTTTTGAGATTATTTAGAAAAGATAAGGGTTCTTTTGGGGGCATCAATCCACATGATAAGGTCATCGTTGAATCCGGAAAAGTGGCTACAGTTTCGCTGCCAATAATTCATAATACCTATAAATCCATATCGCAATATGTGTCAAAACAGAATTTATATTCAAGCATATCTGCTAAGCAACTGCCTGTATCGAATAAAAAAGTGACTATTTCATTGTTTAAGGTAGTGGTAAAGCCAGTCTGGAAATTTATTGAAACATACTTTATTAAGGCAGGCTTTATGGACGGCATTCGTGGGCTTATTACCGCAATCGGGGCATCGTATGCATTGTTTTTAAAGCAGATCAAGATATGGGAGATCAATAATCTTTCCCGGGAGTGAATTTTCTCATCCACACATCTTCTTCCTCCATCATTTTTTACCATCTCTCGGGCTTTCAAACTGACACATTTTTCTGAATTCTATCCAGTTTTGCCTGAAACATTATATGCCTAAAGTGTGCATGGTAATTGTCGGACAGCAAACACTATGACGAGATCATATATGTTAAAAGGATTCCGATGAACACCGATTTATCATTCATAACCAACGAACAAAATCAAAGCCTGAAAGACAGATTTGAAGTGTTGATTAAAGACACCTCATTCTTTGACTGCCTTGTGGGTTACTTCTATACCGGCGGATTCCATGCCCTGTATAAATCCCTGGAAAAAACAGAAAAAATCCGAATTTTGATTGGCATCAGCACTGACAGACAGACCTATAATTTGCTTCTCAAGACCAATAAGCCAAGGCAGCAGGTTATAGAGTTTTCACATGCTGAAACCAAAGAAAAAGTAGAAAATCTCGTAGAAGAGGAACTGGCTGACTCGGAAGACCGACAGGAAGTCGAAGAAGGAATCAACAAGTTTATTGAATGGGTTCAGAATAAAAAATTAGAGATAAGAGCTTATCCCTCACAGAACATCCATGCCAAGCTTTACATAATGACTTTTTGTGAAGGCGACCGCGATGCCGGGCGGGTGATTACCGGCTCCAGCAATTTCACACAGGCCGGACTCATTGACAATCTGGAATTCAATGTGGAGTTGAAAAACCGCAGCGATTATGAATTTGCCGGGAAGAAGTTTGAAGAACTGTGGAAAGATGCGGTGGATGTGAGCGATAAGTACGTTCAAACCATACAGGAAAAGACATGGCTGAGTCAGAATATCACACCCTATCAGCTTTATCTGAAATTTCTCTATGAGTACTTCAAAGATGAACTCAGCCAGACCGATGAGCTATTTTTGAAATATCTGCCCCAGGAGTTTAAAAAACTCGAATACCAAGAACAGGCAGTTCTAAACGCCAAAAAAATCCTGCTGGAATATGGCGGGGTTTTTGTTTCGGATGTGGTGGGATTAGGCAAAACTTATATCTCTGCTATGCTGGCAGGTCAGCTTGATGGCAGAACCCTGGTTATTGCACCCCCGATGCTTCTCGAAAAAACCAACCCCGGTTCCTGGACTAATGTTTTTGAAGACTTCGGAGTAAGGCAAACACGCTTTGAATCGCTTGGCAAATTAGATGACTTGCTTTACAAAGGAACCGAAAAATATCAAAATGTAATTATAGATGAAGCGCACCGTTTCCGAACGGAAACAACGATTACCTATGAGAAGCTGGCGGAAATCTGCCGCGGCAAAAGGGTGATTCTGGTTACCGCCACGCCTTATAACAACGCACCCAGGGATATTCTCAGCCTGTTAAAACTGTTTCAACCGGCCAGGAAAAGCACGATTCCCAACCTGCCTGATCTGGAAGGTTTTTTCAGCCGTCTTGACAAGAAACTGAAAAGACTGGATCGCCAGAAAGACTATGATAAATACATCCGCACCGTAAAAGAGAATGCCCGGGAGATCAGGGAAAAGGTTTTGAAATACTTAATGGTGCGCCGCACCCGCACTGAAATTGAGAGGTATTTTTCTAAGGACATTACCCATCAAGGATTGAAATTCCCCGAAGTTGAAAAGCCAACTCCGCTCTTTTATGAACTCAATGAGAAAGAGGACGAGATATTTAGTAAGACTATCGCACTTATCGTGGATAAATTTAAATATGCCCGCTATATGCCCATGCTCTACTTTCAAGGCAAGATTAACCAACTTGTAGAACAATCCCAGCGCAATATGGGCAAGTTTATGAAAATCCTGCTGGTCAAACGACTAGAAAGCAGTTTCTTTGCATTCAGGAACTCCGTGGACAGATTCCTGCATTCCTACGAAATGTTCATCAGGGAATTTGACAACGGCAATGTCTATGTGAGTAAAAAGCATACAAATAAAGTCTTTGAACTGCTGGAAAACGATGACGACGAAGCAGTCCAGCGCCTGATCGATGAAGGCAAGGCAGAACGATACGACAGCGGTGATTTTAAAGAAGGCTTTAGATATCTTTTGCAGCATGACCGTGACATTCTGCTGGAGATCAAAAGACTGTGGACGCATATTGAACGAGACCCAAAGTTACTAAAATTCTTGCGTGAGCTTTCAACGGCTTCGGCATTGAAAGAGAATCATATCATCATCTTTACGGAATCAAAGGAGACAGCTAACTATCTGTTTAAGAATTTACATGAAAAATACCCGGACAGGGTGTTGTGTTATACCGGCGATTCGGGTGAAGCCACGCGCGATAAGGTCATCGAGAACTTTGATGCCCGTGCCAGACATCCCAAAGACGATTACCGGATACTGGTTTCTACAGAAGTATTGTCTGAAGGGGTCAACTTACACCGCTCCAATACGGTCATCAACTACGATATCCCCTGGAACCCTACACGCATGATGCAGCGGGTAGGCCGTATCAACCGGGTGGATACAAGGCATGATACAATCTATACCTTCAATTTTTTCCCCACCATACAGTCAAATGACCAGATAAAATTGAAAGAAGCGGCAGAAGCCAAGATCAACGCCTTTCTGACCCTGCTTGGCGGAGACGCAGAGCTTCTGACCGAGGGTGAACCTATTGGCTCGCATGAACTCTTCAACCGCCTGATTTCGAAGCAGTCCCTTGAAGGAGAAGACGGAGCGGAGGAAAGTGAATTAAAGTATCTCCATGCTATCAAAGAAATACGCGATAAAGACCCTGACCTTTTTGAAAAAGTAAAACGGCTTCCCAAAAAAGCACGAACCGCAAAGCAAAACATCGGGCACAAAAATTCTCTTATTACTTATTTCCGACGGGGCAAACTGCAAAAATTTTTTCAAGCCGGCACTAAGCAGGAAACAGCAGAACTCGATTTCATCTCCGCTGCAAAACTGCTGGAGAGCAATCCCGATGAGCAAAAGCAGAAATTGCCGGAGCACTTCTACGACCTGCTTGATAAAAACAAAGATGCCTTCATTTTTGCAACTACTGAAGAAATGCCGCAACAGGCCTCTAGAGGCGGACACGACAGCGCGGCGCAAATCCTGAGAATCCTGAAAGCAACAATGAAAAACACCCAGAAGCTTACCGACGATCAGGAGGCTTATCTTAAGACAGTCCTTGCACGCCTGGAAGAAGGCAATCTTCCTAAGCAGACGACCAAACAAACCCTGAAAGCCCTGAATGACCTGAAAAATGAAATCATAAATCCCTTCAAGGTGTTGGCAGCGCTTCAAACCTATATCCCGACAAAACTTCTGGAAGAACACTATGCCGAGCAGAATCCGGCGGTCTTTGACAAACGGGAAGTCATCTTATCCATATATTTGAGCGGGGAATAATTTCGGAGTTATTATGGGCAATATAATTTTATTTGAATCAAAAAAAGTAAGGCGTGTCTGGAGTGAAAAGGACCAAAAATGGTATTTTTCTATTCAGGATGTCATTGAGATTTTGACAGGAAGTGCGGATATAAAGCAATATGTAAAAAAATTAAAAAGCCGTGATCCTGAATTAAAAATCAACTGGGGTACAGTTTGTACCCCAATTGAAATGCCGGCTGCCGATGGGAAAATACGAAAAGTTCAGGCATCTGATACGGAAGGGCTCCTCCGGATAATTCAATCCATCCCCTCACCCAAAGCCGAGCCTTTCAAACGGTGGCTTGCAAAAGTAGGATATGAACGACTGGAAGAGATTGAAAATCCCGAACTTGCCGCAAAACGAATGCGCGAAATCTATAAATTAAAGGGGTATTCCGACGAGTGGATAGAAAAACGGATGCGCAGGGTTTCCCTGAGAACAAAAAAGCAGCTCATGAAGGCGGAACCATTGCCGGAAATGCCCGCCAGGAACTAGAAAAAAAGAGCGGCAAAAGGGTTTCCGTTAAAGAAAATTACAGAGAACTGCCGGAAATAAAACGCAAATCAATCAGACATGAAGAAAGTTAATTACTAAATGATTATGTCTGGAAAAGAGAACTGATGGATAAGCAACAGGCACGAAGTCTGATTAAGACCACATTTGAACAACCATTTGATAAAGACCGGTTTACCAGGTTTATCAGAGAGCTTTTAACCCGCATCGAAGATGACGTTATTCCTGCCCGTCGCGGACAATTCATTCCTGAAGCTTACAGACAATATATAAGCACACTTGAGAGAATAGGTAAATTTAATGACGGCAAAAATCGTATTGACATTCTTATTATCCGGCTTCAGAAGGAGACCTCTATTGAACGTGCCCGCACAAGGCAACGTAACTTTGTCGCCGGTTATCTACAGGGCAAATACGGTAGTTCAAATGAAAAGGAAGCGGCTTTAGTTGCGTTTGTCTCCCCCGATGACATGGACTGGCGCTTTTCACTGGTCAAAATGGATTATAAATTTGATGAAAACGGAAAAGTAAAAGAAGAGTTTACCCCTGCCCGGCGGTGGTCGTTCCTGGTTGGCGTCAACGAAAACAGCCACACTGCACAGAGCCGGTTGGTCAAAATCCTTGCCGATGATGAGAATGCTCCGACACTTGCCGAACTGGAAGAAGCCTTCAACATTGAAACCGTTACCAAAGAATTTTTCAAAGAATACCGTGACCTGTTTATCCGCACCAAAGAAGCACTGGACAGGGTGGTTGAAAACGACGCCAAAATAGAGGCAGACTTTGAGGCCAAGGGCGTGAACACCGTTGACTTTGCCAAGAAGCTTTTAGGCCAGATTGTGTTTCTTTATTTTCTCCAGAAAAAGGGATGGTTCGGTGTGGGACGTGATGATGACTGGGGTACAGGTTCCAAACACTTTTTGCGCGAGCTGTTTGAGAAAAAGCATGGCGATTATGACAATTTCTTCAACGACATTCTGGAGCCGCTTTTTTATGAAGCCCTGCGCATTGACCGGAGCCATGACGATGGTTATTACAGCCGCTTCAACTGCAAAATCCCTTTCCTCAACGGTGGACTCTTTGACCCCATAGGTTTGAATGGTGGGTATGATTGGGTGAAAACTGATATTTACCTTCCGGACAGTCTGTTTTCCAACAACAATAAAACCAAAGAAGGCGATACCTGCGACGGCATCCTGGACATCTTTGACCGTTACAACTTTACTGTAAAAGAGGATGAGCCGCTGGAAAAAGAGGTTGCCATTGACCCGGAGCTTCTGGGGAAAGCATACGAGAAATTCAACGCAATCCGGCCCGATAACTTTGAGGAATACAAGAAGGCATTAAAGAGCGGGAAAAAGGGTGATGAAACCAAGTTCAACAAACAGTTCGGTGTCTATTACACTCCCCGTGAAATCGTGCATTACATGTGTCAG
>JAGVGM010000234.1 GCA_020057065.1 Thermodesulfovibrionia bacterium | reverse complement strand
AGCAACTTCTCCACCTCGTCCAGTGCCAGGGTACTGGGTAATTTGATCCATGTTTTTGGGGAGTCAATTCTTGTAGTAGGGTTTTTCTCAAGGTAATTTTCATTAACCAGGAACTTATAAAACATCTTGACAGCCACCAGGTTTCTTGCAGTAGTCTTGGTTGCCAGCCCTTTTTCCTTTAGTGTAAAAATGAAAGCCATTATATGAGAACTGGAGGTCTCTTTAATATCTGTGATATTGTTTTTTTCCAGATAATCAAGGTATTTGTTTAAATCTCTGCTGTATGATTCCAGGGTGTTTTTAGATAACCCTCTTTCAACGACAAGGTAGTTTAAAAATTCATCGAGCAGTTTCACCATGGTCATTGTTTCACCCTACGTATCTATTCATTGGTGTCCATCATTTTAAACCATTGTATAATTTTTCGTAGGGGCGAACCTATGTGTTCGCCCAGGCTTTTTAGAAGTCCATCAGTCGTTGTTTGCCTGTTTTTTTGCTATGGCTTCCAGGATAGTTACAAGGATGACTATTATTGCTGCCTGGATTACCAGAAGAATTGCATCAACGGTTCGGGCATAGCGCAGTACAACGGCGCTTATGCCCATACATGCACAGAGAAAAAAGATGAACAGGACGCTTTGTTTTTTGCTTTTTAATAAGAACTCCAGACGGTGGTGCAGATGATCTTTTCCCACATAGTTGATCCACTCCTTAAAATTAGTAACCCTTCCTGAAATAACCCTTGTTAAAGTTATATGTGTCATATCAAAGACAAAGATCCAGAAGATAAGCAGAGGGGTAGCCAGTGAAACTATGGGGTTGTTATCTGCCCAATCACCGAATATGGCAAGAGATGCAAGGGTAAACCCCAGAAAGTTACTGCCGGCATCCCCAAGGAATATGGTGGCAGGTTGATGCAGCCTGAAGTTATAAGGGAAGAAACCAATGCAGCTGCCCATTAAGGCAATAGCTATCCAGCCCAGGAAAGGCTGGTCTGTTTGAAAGGCGACAACCCCAATAAAGAAGGCTGTAATTATACCCAGGCCAGAAGCCAAGCCATCCATCCCGTCGAAGAAGTTAAAGGAATTGGTAATTCCAATCACCCATAAAAACGTTAAAAATATATTTCCTGCAAGCCCAAATGGTGTTTCGGGGAAAAGGTCTAATACTATCCCTGAACCGATTATGATAGATGCAGCCAGAAACTGAACCAGAAGCTTGAGTCCTGCCGGAATCTCTATTATATCGTCTATTACACTTATTAAGAATACTATGGTTCCACCTATTAGAATTCCGAGCAGTGGTTTTGTATAGATATTGTTGATAAAAATAGAGCCAACAAAGGCTATATAGATAGCAATTCCTCCCAGCAGGGGTGTAGCCTGATGGTGAACTTTTCTATCATCCGGATGGTCTAAGATATTTACTTTTTTTGCAAGGTATCTTGCCCAGGGTGTTAAAACAAAGGAAAGGGAAAAGGAGAATAGAAGCATAAGGAACCATCTATGACCCTGTCCGAAAAAAGAGTTCCTCGTAAATGGTACCAATAAGGATATAAAAACTACGAAGACCAGAAAATATAAGACCTTGCCCCCAAAGAAAATTATCTTAGAATTTTTCAAATCCCTTACCTTTCTTCAATCAACCTCTTCACCCTGTCAATAACCTCTGTCACTTCACCGGAGGCAAGGGAAGGGTAAATAGGGATGGACAGGGCGCTGCTCCATATCCTTTCTGTTTCAGGAAAATCGGATAGCCCCAGATAATAGTGTAATGGACGGTACACAGGGCGTTCACAGCAGATGCCTTCTTTTTTAATTTGTTCTAGAAGTCTTTCAAGGTTTCCTTCAACTCTTATAACATAACGGTAAAAGATATGCTTTCTATCAGGATATTCCGGGGGCAAAAGGGCAGGTATATTTGGCAGCTCTCTGGAGTATCTCTTTGCAATAACTTTCCTTCTTTCTAAAAAAGATGGCAATTTTTCCATCTGACTGATGCCCAGGGCAGCCTGAAGGTCGGTCATCTTGTAGTTAAAGCGTATCCTATAATTATCTCTGTTGTCATAATCACGGAGGTCTCTAACCCTTTCCAGTAAATGGGGAGAATCTGAAAGAACCATCCCGCCTTCTCCCGAGGCTATTACCTTAGTAGCATAAAAGGAGAATATAGACAGCGCGCCGAAACCGCCTGCCTGCTTTCCCTTATATGTGGCTCCGAGAGCTTGAGCGCAGTCTTCTATCAATGGGATTCCAAAGGACTGTAATTCCTCCATGTCAGCAGGCAGGCCAAAAAGATGAGGGACAATAATCGCCTTTGTTTTTTCAGTAAGAGATTCTTTTACCCTTTTTGCGTCGAGGTTGAAGCTGTCTGGTTCAATGTCTACAAGGATTGGGGTTGCTCTGACATAATGTATCGCATTCAACAAGGCGGTACAGACATAGCTTGGAAGGATTATTTCATCTCCTTTGCCTGCCTCTAAAGCCAACAATGCCAGGTGTAGGGCAGAAGTACCCGAATTTGTTGCTACCCCGCCTTTAACCCCGATAAACTCAGAGAGTTTATCTTCAAACCTCTTCACATACTCCCCCTGAGTGATCTGTCCGGACTGCAGTACCTCAAGAACCGCATCGCAATCTCTATTATCAAGGGTTGGTTTTGAATGTGGGATCATAATCTCCGTGCCTGTTGGGGCGGTTCATCGGGTTGCCCTGAATTCGGATTTTCGTCGTCAAAATCCCATTTTAACGGATTGTTTATAATATATTCCTGAATGTGGTTTAATTCATTTTCATCACGGATGACATGCTCCCAATAATTGCGTTGCCATTTAAAATGTTGAATTCCCATTTTGTGGATTCGTTTTGTAACAACCGATTTGAATTGACCAATGATGGATCCCAATGAATTGGAAAACAACCGTGGTTTTGTAGGGGTGATCCGTCGGATCACCCCTACAGGATTGGCGTCAATGATAATAATTCCATGCACATGATTGGGCATAACCACAAATATATCCAATTCAATGTTTTTTCGAATTTGTGCGGTTTTTAACCATTCATCCTGTACAATTTTCCCCAATTCATTCAACACCATTTCCCCATCCACAACATCCCCAAACAAACATTCCCGGTTTTGGTTAACGATGGTCACGTAATAACAACCTGCCTGTGAATAATCGTATCCCTTTAAACGGATGGAACGGCGGTGGTGTTTTTCGGGGTTGTATTTCATTTTGTTGGGGTTCAAAATTTTGAACCCCTAAAAAGAAAATTCAATACCTGTTCAGCAACCATCTCTTCCTTCCCCCAGAAAAAGTGGTCAGCGCCGGGGATAACACTCATAGACTTTGGCTCTTGTAAAGAATCAAAGAGTTTTTCTATCCCTTCCTTTGGACACACAAAATCCGAGTCTCCAAAAAGGAGCAGTTTCGGTTTAAAAGACCCTTTGAGGAAGCTAAAGTCATACATGGCAACAGGGGGGGATATTCCAACCCAACCTCTGATTCTCTCATCCTTGTCGGCAACCTGCAAACCAACCATTGCCCCAAAGGAATATCCTACAAGGAAGATGCTGTTGGTCTCCAGATGGTCTGCTTTAGAAAGAAAATCAATTGCCCCTTTTGCATCCTTTACTTCCTCTACACCCCCACTATATGTCCCCTCACTATCGCCAACCCCTCGAAAATTAAACCTCAGTGTAATAAAACCCTGTTTGGAGAGGACATCTGTTATGCCTGTAACGACATTATTATGCATGTTTCCACCGTATTGAGGGTGAGGGTGGCATACCACCACCGCGGGAGAGGGGTTATGGGTTTTTGTCAAGGTGAGGATGCCCTCTAACTTTATGCCTCCTGAATTGAAGAAAACCTTTTGCTCTTGCATCTCTTTTTCTTCGTCTCTCCCCAAAGTCAATGAATTAAGTATGGTATTCCTGGAATTGCAAATCCTCGGATATGCAGGCGTTCTCCTCGCTCAGTCCCTCGTATGCCGTCTTCATCTTCTCCTCAAATAATTCTCTTTCAATCCGGCTGATTTTTTCATCAATCGACTCCCGAACCAGCGCCGAGATTTTTTTCCCCTGCAGAGACGCTACTTCAGCCAGTTTATCCCTTGTTTCGCCCGGAACCTGGATATTAATTCTGACATGTTTTCTTTGCACTGCTAAAGCCATATTTCTGCACCTCCATTGTACACCATTTTAAGTAGTAGAATCATATACCTTCGTCAAGCTGAAATAAATAGGGACGCTTCCCCCCCCCTAATGGATGACAGAAGAGACGGACAGACTCCTGTTCTACTGGGCAGTTCGTGAATTTAGGGGTCAGTGGAGCTTCGCTGACTAAACGATTCGAAATGAGCCAGTCCGGGGACTATGCAGTGAAGAGGGGGGTAAAGGTAATAATTCCCTGCCTTTGTTCCCACCATATCCTTCCGCAATATTTGCAGGTATCGATGTTGCCGCTCGTATGAACTGTTTTTTAATAATCCTAGCCTCTTCAATGT
>JAGVGM010000310.1 GCA_020057065.1 Thermodesulfovibrionia bacterium | reverse complement strand
TTCATTAGTGGCTCCTTTCTTTTTTGTTTTCCGTTCCGTGGATTATACCCCACGGGGGAGCCACTTATTATTTTCAACTAACTTTAGTTTAACCTCTAAAAAGATACTATACATCATTTGATTTTCTGCCTGACAGCTATAAGAACCGATGCATCAGTCCATGGATGGTCGCATATATTTTCCCGGACGGTACTGTAAGGCCCTGCCAGTCGCTTAATTATACTATCGGCAACATTAAAGAAAATTCATTTAAAAAATTATGGAACGGAGGGAGGGCGCTGAATTTCAGGCAGATATTAAAAAAGGATAAATATTTTCCGGTTTGCATACGCTGTACGGAATTTTACAGGTTTTGATTAAGGAGAAATATATGAGAATACTGCATATAATTACACGGCTTGACAAAGGCGGTTCAGCAGATGTTCTTCTGGACCTTTCAGCAGGTCTTAAAGGCATGGGGCATGATGTATATATTGCAGCAGGCCCTACACTTCATCCTCAGACTGACATCGATGCTTTTTCTCTGCGATCAGGCATTCCTGTGTATCATATCAGGCATTTGACACGTGATTGTTATCCATTACAGGACTTTCTGTCTTTTTTTGAAATTTTAAAGATCATCAGGAAAGTAAAACCGGACATACTTCATACGCACACATCAAAGGCGGGGTTTATCGGAAGGATCGCGGGACGCATCGCCGGAATTAAGGTCGCTGTACATATGCCTCACGGGCATGTATTTTACGGTTACTTCAACAAGATCAAAACCAGGATCTTTGTATATCTTGAAAAGATAGCCTCAATGTTCTCGGACAAGATAGTAACTTTAACGGATATTGAGAAATTGGAATATCTTGACGAAAAAATAGCTCCTGATAATAAGATCGTTGCTATTCCATGCGGTATAGATGTAGATAAATTTTCATCTGCCCAAAATACTGTCAGAAATGAATTTGGTATTTCTCCTGATATGCCTGTTATAGGATGGGTTGGAAGGGCTGAATCTGTTAAGGGAGGTGAATATTTTTTGAGGGCCTGCCAGTTGATCAAAAAAGAAATGCCACATGCAAGATTCCTTGTAGTAGGCGATGGGTCCTTACAGGGTGAAATGGAAGCATTGGCAAACTCTTTAAATTTATCTAACGAAGTAAAATTTGCCGGTTACAGGACCGACATGCCGGAAATAATGAATTCCATAGACCTCCTGCTGCACACTCCTTTAAACGAAGGGCTCGGAAGGGTTATTCTTGAAGCTATGGCATGCGGAAAACCGATCGTTGCAACTAATGTGGGAGGTATTCCTGAAATTGTGGAACATGGCATACACGGCTTCCTTGTTCCGCCGGGAGATTGTGCATCAATGGCAAAAGAGTCTTTGAGGATATTAAAAGATACTGAACTTGCATGGAGACTCGGAAACGCATGCAGAAAAAAAGCCTTGAATTTCAGCACTAAACAAATGGTCCGGAAGATCCATAACCTCTACAGTGAATCATATGAAGCCCTCAGATAGATCTGTGCATATCCTTTCAGTATTTTTAATCATTCTGTCTATAGTGCACTCCAGCAATATGTCTGCAGTGGCAAGGGTATCCGGGGTAGTTCATCTTGATACCAGTATCAGCGATGGAGTGCTTTCTCCAGAAGAAATGGTAAAAAAAATTAAAAAGGCAGGTTTAAGGGTTGCCATTATAACAGACAAAGACAATTTGAAAGTTGAATATGGCATCTCCCCACTAAGAAAATTAATAAAAAGGATCGAAGAAAAAAGTTCCATTATGACCTTTGGCGCAAAAAAATATCTCGGCATGGTCGAAAATATCGCAAAGCAAAATCCTGATATGACAATTATCGCAGGTGTTGAGGCTATACCGTTCTATTACTGGGATGGCAGCTATTTTGACCATAATCTCAAACTTATTAATTTTCACAAACACCTTCTTGTGATCGGCCTTGAAAAACCTGAGGATTTAGAGGGTATCCCATCAACAGGCTACAACAATCCCATGGTCTTTGATATGCGGTGTCTTCTGAACATATGGCCTATACTCTTAATACCCGCAGGAGTATTGCTCTCACTATACAGAAAAAAAGAACTTGTGAAGCTGCGGATGTTAAGTTTCACAAAGGAAAGTCGTCCGTTCATGATATCAGGTGTTGTAATTTTACTTGCGGGCGTGCTTTTTTTAATAAATAACATACCCTTTTGTGCGCCCCTCTATGACCAATACCACGGAGACAGAGGCTCCTTGCCATATCAAAACCTTATTGATTATGTTGAAAAAAAGGGAGGCATGGTCTTCTGGGCGCATCCCGATATTGAAGGAAAACATGAACTTAATGGTATAGAGATATACACCTCACCATACTATAAAGAGCTTCTTGAAACTTTTAATTACACCGGCTTTTCAGCATTTATTGAGGGGATGAAATACAGCGGCAAACCCGGAGGGGTCTGGGATATGGCGCTGAAGCAGTATATAAACGGACAGCGTCAGAAACCGGTTTGGGCTATAGGTGAACTGGACTATAAGGAAGGTCCATGGATGGGAGAGACCCAGACAGTTTTTTTAGTTAATGGAAATAATAAGGCTGAGATATTGAAAGCAATGCGTGAAGGCAGGATGTATGCGGTCTTTGGTGAATTAAAACCCGTGCTTGAGGCTTTTCAGATATGGGATGATGATCACAGTATATGGAGAGAAATGGGCGGTAATGCAACTGTCAGCAATAAGATAAGATTAAAGATTAAGCTCCGTTTATCCGAAGAAGATAAGAGGAATGCGAGGCTGAGGTTGATCAGGGAAGGTATTGTAATAAAAGAATTTACCATAGACAGCAGCCTTGATATAGAGCTGACTGATGATTATTTCAGATCAGGGGAAAGGACCTATTACAGGATTGATATTGAGAACCGTCTGATAAGCAATCCTGTATTTGTGACAATGAAAGGGAATTCACAATGATCGTCGCCATTCATCAGCCTCAATTTATGCCATGGCTTGGTTATTTTGACAAGATGGATAGTTGCGATGTCTTTGTTTTGCTTGACAATGTGCAGTATAAAAAAAATGAATACCAGAACAGAAACAGGATAAAGACCTCAAACGGATGGCAGTGGCTGACTGTGCCTGCCTGTTACAAGTTCCCGCAAAAAATAAATGAGGTTATGATCGACAGCAGCTCTAACTGGCAAAAGAAACACCTCTATGCATTACAGACAAATTACGGGAAATCCCCATACTTTGAAAAATACTGGAGACACTTTAAGGGCTTCTATGATCAGGAGTGGAATTTGTTGTCAAAAGCAAATATTGCCAGTGTCACGCTGCTGAAGGATATGCTCGAGATAAAATCGGATATCGTTATTGCCTCTGAAATGGAGGGTCTTAGCGATGAACCCAATCAGAGACTAATAGATATATGCAGAAGGCTTGGCGCTGATACATACCTTGCAGGGAAAGACGGCAAAACGTATATGGACTTTAATATATTCAGAGATGCCGGAATAGATGTTATATTTCAGGAATACAGTCAGCCGGTATATAAACAGTTATTTAATGAATTTGAATATTTCATGTCTGCTATCGACCTGATCTTCAATTGCGGAGAAGAGAGTATGGACATAATCAGAAAGGAGAGGGTAAATGAATATACTTTCCATAAGTGCGCATCCTGATGATATAGAGATAGGCTGTGCAGGCACGTTATTAAAATGGAAGGACAAGGGATTTAAGCATTATCTAATGATAATGACTGACGGCTCAATGGGAGGAGAATCAGCATCAAGGCGGAAAGAGCAGGAGCGATCCGCAGAAATATTAGGTGCAGAAGATGTCTTCTGGGGAGGCTTTAAGGATACTGATCTGGAATATCAGGGAAAGATACTTGTCGATACAATAGAAAATACATTGAGAAAAATACAACCGGCCTTTGTGCTTGTAAATTATCCTGAAGATACCCATCAGGACCACAGGGCGCTTGCCCAGGCAACAATCTCAGCAGCCCGCTATTCCAAAAATGTCCTTTTCTATGAATGCGTCAACTCTGTTGATTTTCATCCGACTGTCTTTGTCGATATATCACCGTGTATAGAAAAGAAGTTCGAAGTGCTTCAAGCGCATTCATCCCAGATAGATAAAACACATATAGAAGGTTTATCCATAGTTGAGATCGCCAGGGCCATGGCGCATTTCAGGGGGACGCAGGGCCGGGTAAAATATGGTGAAGGTTTTCAGGCGTTGAGGCTCTTTGTGAACATATGAAATTGATCCCCCACTCAAGATCAACAATAGAAGAAGATGATATAAAAGAAGTATCGTCTGTATTAAAAAGCGGTCTTATATCACAGGGAGAAGAAGTTGACAGGTTTGAAACTCTATTTTCCCGGTATCATGGAACAAAAGGCGGCATCGCTGTAAGCAGCGGCACAGCGGCGCTTCACCTGTCCCTTCTTGCGCTTGGAGTCGGAAAAGGCGACAGTGTAATAGTTCCCACCTATTCATGCATTGCGCCTTATAATGCCGTGAGATACACCGGGGCCTTGCCGGTCCTTGCTGATACGGTAGAAAATGGATGGTCCATGGATGCTGAAAGGGTGGAGGATCATTTAAAGAAAAGATCAAAAAAACAGAATGTCAGAGCAATAGTCGTGGTCCATCTTTTTGGCAGGCCTGCAGACATGGACGCCTTCTTATATATATCAAGGAAGTATTCTGTTCCGGTAATTGAGGATTGCGCATTATCATTGGGCTCAGAATACAAGGGCAAAAAAGTTGGATCTTTCGGGCATGTCTCGGTTTTTTCGTTCTATGCTACTAAAGTAATAACTACAGGAGAAGGCGGGATGATCATATCAGATTCAAAAGAGGCGCTGCAGAGAGCAAGGGACCTGAGAGAATATGATGAAAAAAAGGACAGCAAATTAAGGTTTAATTGCAAGATGACAGATATTCAGGCAGCGCTCGGCAGAAGCCAGCTGAAGAAACTGCCGGGATTTATAAAACAGAGAAGACGAATTGCCAGGCGCTATCTTGAGGGATTACAGAATCTCCCTTTATCCCTACCCGAAAAATCAAAGCATGTTAAAGAAATGTATTACAGATTTGTTGTCCGAATGAAAAATGCTTCCGGGTTTATTAGAGATATGAGAGTAAAAGGTATTGTCTGCAGAAGACCTGTATTTATGCCGGTCCATAAGATATTTAAACAAAGTTCATTACCCAATGCGGAGAAAATATGGAAAGAGGCGGTCTCTCTGCCAATATATCCGTTATTGAAGGAAGATGCTGTTAACAGGATAATAGAATGCACGAAAACGGTCTTGAAATAAAATGGCCCCTGTTTTATATTAGCGGAATCATTGTCCTTGTTCTGCTTTTTTTACAGCCTGTAAGGGGCTGGTTTCATCATCAGGGTGGAGTGAGGTGGATACATGTGCTGCTTATCTCTTCTCTGATCAGTTTCATCGCGACCCCTTTTGTCAAGTATATCGCCTTTAAGTTTAATATTCTGGATAATCCGGATCCAAGAAAAGTGCACACCACCCCTACCCCCCTTATAGGAGGCGCCGGAATATACATTGCATTTCTCATAGCTATTATGAGCAATGTTGTCTATTCAACCGAGATCATTGCAGTAGTTATAGGGGCCACCATTGTTTTTATCTCAGGATTGCTGGATGACATAATGAAACTGTCATCAAAAATAAGGCTGCTGCTCCAGTTGACAGCAGTTACGATATTATTGATGAACGGCATAACAATTTCTTTGTTTGAGCATACATGGCTCGGCACGATATTGAATTCATTCATCACTTACCTGTGGATAATCGGACTGACCAATTCCACAAACTTCTTTGATGGTATGGATGGGCTCGCAACAGGATTATGCATTTTATTCTCATTTTTTATTGGAGTGGTAGCCTTTCAGACAGATCAACCTTTCCTGGGCTGGATGGCTATTGCAGTAATGGGAGGATGTATTGGATTCCTTCCGTATAATTTCAGACCCCAAAATTCAGCAGAGATATTTCTTGGCGACTCAGGCAGTAATTTTCTGGGTTTTACATTATCATCCATCGCGGTTATGGGTGAATGGTCGGAGAAAAGCACAATTTCTTCTCTTATAACACCTGTTTTAATATTTTCTGTAATGATATACGACATGGTTTATATAACCGTCAGCAGGATCGCAACAGGAAAAGTACATAATATTAAAGAATGGCTGGACTATGTAGGCAAAGATCACCTTCATCACCGGCTGGCAGATTTACTGTTAAGCAGAAAAAAAAGCGTATTGTTCATATACCTGATTTCCTTTACATTGGGGTTAAATGCCCTGCTTCTGAGAGATTCAGACACAGGCACAGCCCTCATACTCCTGTCACAGGCCTTCTGTATTTTAATAATAGTTACTATTATGGAAATCGTCGGCAACAAAAGTACTAGGGAGTGACAAATCAAAGTAATTTGGGTCTTCGCGTAAGAGTGTGGGTTAATTCCTGTCTCCCCCTTTGAAAAAGGGGGATAAAGGGGGATTTTGTAATAAAAACATTCATCAAAAAATCTCCCCTCACCCCTCTTTTTCAAAGAGGGGGATTTTCCGCCCGTAACTAAACGGTTACATTTTTGCAATTCGTTAACATGAAATTCATTTGCCGCACAATGGATCCTTTAACCCGGCTTCCTTAAAACCCTTTGCACGCAGCAGGCAACTGTCACACCGGTGGCAAGGTACAAAAGCACAGAAGTGCAATAGTGCAGAAGTTACATTAAGGATATTTTTTTCTGTTGAACTTTTGCTCTTTTGAATTTTTGTACTTTTGTTCTTTTGCTCTATTGCTCTATTTTCCTGCGGATCATAGCAGCTCCATGTTATTGAGAAGTCAACACCAAGCTCCGAACCCTTCCTGATTATCCCTCCTTTGGTAAGAACTATCAGCGGTGCCTGTATCCTGAATTGGACCTTTCCCTCAACAGAAGCTTTTGTTGCAAGATTTGCCATATTCTCAAAGGATCTTATATATTCAGGCCTGCAGTCAGGATAACCGCTGTAGTCAACTGCATTGGCCCCTATGAAAATATCCTCTGCCCCTAAAACTTCCGCCCATGCAAGCGCGAAGGAAAGAAATATTGTATTGCGCGCAGGAACGTAAGTGACAGGAATAGGTGATGGGTGATGGGTTATGGGTGAACTGTCTTTCGGAACTTCCATCTCTGCTGTCAGTGCAGAGCCTCCGATGTCCCGTAAATTTATATTTATCACCAGATGCTTTTCAACCTTGAACTTATCCGCAATCAGCCTTGCTGATTCAAGCTCTATCCTGTGCCTTTGTACATAATCAAAACTCAGCGCGTAAACTTCAAAACCTTCTGCCTTTGCTATCGCAAGGGTAGTGGTAGAATCAACACCGCCGCTTAAAAGTACAACCGCACGTTTCATATTATTATTCTTTATAGACGAGTAGTCATTCTAAATAGGGCGAGGCACCGCCTCGCCCCTACATACCTATTACCTATTACCTATTACCTCTTTTTTATCACCTATCTTCGATTCTTTTCCTGCAATAAGTCTTTTGATATTTTCTTTGTGTTTTGAGATGATCAATATGGCAAACAGAATTGCAAAAGCGATCTTGATCCCTGAAAAATCCGACATGGCAAAAGTGACCGGTAATGCAGCAACCGCAACGATCGCTGCAAGAGAGGAATACTTTGTAATGACGGCAACAGCGATCCATACAGAAATCGTAATAATTGCAGATACAGGGCTATAGGCAATAAGTACCCCTAAACCTGTTGCAACTCCCTTACCGCCTTTAAAAGACAGGAATATTGAGAATATATGTCCTGCGATCGCAGAAAGCCCCGCTACCCCTCCCCAGAAATCCTTTGCATTACTTATCAGTTCAGCATTGCCCGCTGTCTGGCCGATATTTACAATTATATAATTGCAGATGACAACAGGAACAGCGCCTTTAAAAACATCCCCGGCAAGGGTGACCAATGCAGGTAATTTTCCAGCAGTCCTCAGCACATTGGTAGCTCCAATGTTTTTGCTTCCCGTTGTTCGCAGATCAACCCCTTTATTTCTTGTTGCAAGTATCCCGAAGGGAATTGAACCTATGATAAATCCTGCGGGAATAATAAGGTACAATAGGGGATAAAATGAAAGAAAGGACCCTTTCATAATCTTTTCCAGAATATAACAAAATACTGAATACCGGATACAACACCAAGGACCATCGCTGTCCAGAGCAATGTTATCCCGATACCATATAGATCAATATCGATAAATGATTTAAAGATGCTGTCTTTGTCTAAAAGCAGTACAAGTACAGACGCTATTTGTGTTCCTACTTTTATCTTCCCTCCCATTTCAGCCGGTATCAGAATATCCTTGGAAAGCGCGACAACCCTCAAACCCGTAACAACAAATTCCCTCGCAATAATAACTATAGCGATCCACGCGGATACACGTTCCATATCTACAAGTACAATGATGGCGGATATCACCAGGAGCTTGTCTGCTATAGGATCAAGGAGTATCCCCAATTTCGTCACCTGCTGCGATCTCCTTGCAAGATAACCGTCAAGAAAATCGGTTATTGCAGCAATTGCAAAGAGTATGGCGCCAAGCAAAGGATTACCCGAGGCTACCCATATAAATGGAATAATTATTAATATCCTGCTGAAAGTAATGATGGTGGGAATATTAACCGAGAAACTCACATGACACCTTTTCCCAGAGCCCTGTTGATTTCAGGATCAGATCCGTAAATTCCCTCACTGCCCCCCTGCCGCCGTTATTTTTCATTACAATGTCAGCATACTTTTTAGTTTCTTCATCTGCATCGGCAGGCACCGCTGAAAGCCCGGCCCTTTTGAGAAGTTCCACATCAACAATATCATCCCCCAT
>JAGVGM010000126.1 GCA_020057065.1 Thermodesulfovibrionia bacterium | reverse complement strand
TAAAGCCATGTCAACGCTTTATTCGTATTTAAAATTAAAGGTATTTAATGAATTAGTATGATATCATATGACAAAAATTGAAGCGGTAATAAAGGCTGTTGATCTCGAACGGTTGGTGGATTGTCTGAATAAAACAGGTTTTCAGGGGATGACCATATCAGAAGTTAAGTGCTTCGGGAAGATGGAGGGGCATGCAAGGATATTTGATGCCATAGATTTCGTGCCAAGGTTAAAAATCGAAATAATAGCATCTGATAACAGAGTAGAAGAAGTGATTAGAGTAATTGAGGAAAACGCCAATACAAATATGAAAGGGAATACAATGATATTTGTAAGCACTATCGAGAATATAATAAGAATACGTACAGGAGAGAAAGCAATAGAATGAAAGCAAGAGAGGTCTTGGAAAAAGCAAAGGCGGATAACGTAACTTTATTGAACCTTCAGTTCACTGATATTCTTGGCTCTTTAAAACAGGTCACCGCATCGATCAAGAATCTTTATGACATTTTAGCTTACGGGGCATGGTTTGATGGTTCTTCAGTAGAAGGTTTTGCAAGGATCCATGAGAGCGACCTTTATCTAAAGCCTGATCCAAATACATATGCGCTCATCCCGTGGCTAAGTTCTCCTGAGGGCAACACTGCACGGCTTATATGCGATATTTACAAACCGGATGGAAGTCCTTTTGAAGGGGATCCAAGGTTCATATTAAAAAAAGCGTTAAAAAAAGCAAACAAACTGGGTTTTGAATATAATACTGGACCTGAACTTGAATTTTTTCTATTTAAAGAAGGAGCTGCTGATCTATCCCCTATTGACAGTGGAGGATATTTTGATCTTGCCACAGTCGAAGCGCACTCAATAAGGAGAGAGATCACCACTGCTCTTGAAATGTTCGGGATAGACGTTGAGGCGGCCCATCATGAGGTCGGCAAGGGACAGCATGAGATAGATTTTAAATTCGGCGATGCCCTGATTACGGCAGATCGTTTACTTACATTGAGGGTTACTGTTAAAGCAATCGCTCAAAAACACGGACTGAGAGCCTCCTTTATGCCGAAACCTGTTATGGGCATGCCGGGCTCAGGAATGCATGTCCATCAAAGTCTATTTGATATAAAGTCGAAAAAGAACGCTTTTTATAATCCTAATGATAAATACAATCTCTCAAAGATCGCATACAGTTTCATCGCCGGACAGCTTCACCATATAAAAGGTATGATGAGCGTATTATGCCCTACTGTAAATTCATATAAACGGCTTGTAACAGGTTTTGAGGCGCCTGTATACATTTCATGGGCCAGGATCAACAGGTCGGCATTAATAAGAGTTCCTCAATGGTTCGAAGACAAGCATGAATCAGCCCGTATGGAATTGAGATGCCCGGACCCTGCTTGTAATCCTTATCTGGCCTTTGCCGTAATGCTGGCAGCAGGACTTGACGGCATTGAAAAGAAAACGGAATTATCTGAGCCTGTTGAAGAGGACCTGTATGAATTTGATGAAGATAAATTGGTGTCGAGAAATATTGATACGCTTCCCTCGTCTCTTTTTGAGGCAATACATGAAATGAAGAAGAATAAACTGATCCATAGCGTATTGGGAGATCATTTATTTAAAAGGTATGTAAATATCAAGACAAGGGAATGGAATGAGTTCAAGATGCAGGTAACGCCCTGGGAGGTTGAGAAGTATTTAGACATTTAACACGCTTTGGGTACCTGCTTAAGCCTGTCCCCGAAGATAGTAATCGGGGAGACTGCCGGTATGACAGATAAACAAACACTATTTAGAGTCTGTTTATAAACTGCCCGTAGCGTCATTCCCGTAAGCGAAGCGCGTCGGGAATCCTCTTTGCAAACAAGATTCCGGACAAGCCGGAATGACAGACAAGCAGAGTTTATAAACAGACTCTATTTAAGGAGCTCAATATATTGTAATGCTTCCCTGCTCCTTTTAATATCCGTGTCTTTTTCCGCTATTACCTTGAAATGTTTCAATGCTTCTTCGTTGAGATCCAATCTGCGGTAAGCATTTGCGAGCTCCCAATGAGCATCCATATAGTTTGGTATAATGTCTATAGACTTCTGAAATTGCCCTATTGCGGTTTTGTCATCTCCGTACTTAACATAAACAAGACCGAGCGTATAATACGCAATAGAGAAAACAGGATTTCTGATAATGGCTTCTTTTAGATGATTTTCAGCCATTAAATATTCACCTTTTTTGTAATATGCGTATCCCATGCTTAATAGAGCCTTTTCAGGCGAATGGTATAAGGGATTATTTAGAGCTGATTTAAAGCATTTAATAGCCTCATCCCAGTTTTCAAGATCCAAATATAGCACGCCAAGATTGTTCATAGCATCGGAATAACCCGGATCTGACGCTATTGCGCGTCGGTAATACGATATGGCATCATCATATTTATTAAACAGGGCGCTTAAATATCCAAGTTGATTAAGGGACTCTTTGTTTTTGGGATCCAGTAATATTGCTTTATGGAATTCGGTATATGCCTCATTAATTTTCCCATCACTCATATAGGAGGCGCCCATTTTATTGTGATTCTCGGCCTGTTTTATGTTTTCGGTATCGATGGTTGCGCAGGCGGAAAATAACAGAACAACGCATACTGAACAAAGTATAATTAAAAATCTCGTGAGCATGTATGTTCCTGATGGCATAATTTAGATCTCCCTGTTGAATTATGAATTACTAAACTTACCAGAAACCCCTAAAGAATTCAAGGAAAAACATAATAAAATCAAGTTTGTGCTTCGCTTTAACCATGAAGTGGTTTATAATGTTCTATGCTTAACCTGGAACAAAAACTGTATCAGCTGATCATCAACAGGCTTGACGGTGACAAGCTCTCTTCTGCTTCATACAGGGAGCAGGCTATTGCTCTCGTTAACAAAGGGATCGGCGGATTTATACTTTTCGGGGGCAAAAAAGATGAGACCAAAAATTTTATAGACAAACTCCAGTCCCTTTCTAAAATACCTCTTTTTATTGCGTCTGATATAGAGCGTGGTGTGGGACAGCAGGTAGGGGAGGCAACCCGCTTCCCAAGCCAGATGTCTGTAGCAGCAGCAATAAATAAAAATAAAGCTGATGATGTGGAACTCCTCAAGAATGCAATTAATGCCATAGCACAGGAGGCCCTTGATATCGGGATAAACATGCCCTTGATCCCTGTTCTGGATGTGAACAGAAATCCTGACAATCCGATAATCTGTACGAGGGCGTTCTCTGATGATCCTGAGGAAGTTGCGTGGTATGGAAAAACATACATCACTGTGCTTGAGGAGGCTGGGGTTTTAAGTTGTGCAAAACATTTCCCCGGACACGGTGACACATCCATTGATTCCCATATTGAACTGCCTGTTATTTCAAAACCACTCAAGGAATTGCTCAATATTGATGTTTATCCCTTCAGGGAAGCCGTAAGTGCCGGGGTAAGCAGTATCATGACAGGCCATCTCAGTATTCCGGCATTTGACATATTACCTGCTACTCTTTCAGAAAAGATAATTACCGGTTTATTGAGAAATAATCTTGGATATAAAGGCATTATAATGACTGATGCTTTGAATATGAGCGCATTAAAGGAATATGACCATGTTCCTGTGCAGTGTATTAATGCAGGCTTTGACATACTCCTTCACCCGGAAAATGTAAATTCAGTTATAGAAGAACTGAAACAGGCTGTCAGTTACGGAGAAATTAAGGAAGACACAATAGACAGTGCTGTTACAAGAATACTTAAATTTAAATCGAAAATAAAACGCCCCGAAAAACCTGAAGGTTGCAACGATAAAAAAACCGGTAAAAGTTCTCTTTTTGACGGGATCAGCTACAGCAAACATGCAGTACTGTCAGATACGATCTCAGAAAGAGCTGTTACGCTCGTAAAAAATACTCCCGGCGTACTGCCAATCAGAGATATACAGGATGTTTATCTTGTATTTGCAGGCGATGAGAGTGTTTATAATGGATCACCACCAATTAATTATGTACCAAATAATACCGCTCTTTATGTAGGGGCAGGTTTTAAACCTGCCCATAAAGGGCCGCCACTCAGGGATGCCCCTACAATTATTGTTGCGATATTCACGAATATCGCTGCATGGAAGGGCAGTTCCGGCATCAGTGAGGAAGAGGTTCAACTGATAAAAAAACTTATTAAAAAGTCGCGTCATTCTATAATCCTATCTTTTGGAAGTCCTTATGTACTCAGGCATTTTAATGAAGCTGACATACTTATTGCAGCATATGATCCAACAGAACAGGCGCAATCATCAGTTATAAAATGTCTAAAAGGGGAACTGAGTTTCCAGGGCAGACTTCCTGTAAGCCTTAAATTAAATTTAACCTAAATTGAGCGATTCTTAAATGAATAAACAGCATTTTAAGTTTATCGGTCTTGGTTATTTAATCTCACCTGTCAGGTGATGCATTTTCCCCTCTAAAAAGAGGGGCAGGGGTGTGTAAAAGGAAGAGCATAGAGGGAAACACACCCCTCAATCCCCTCTTGATAGAGGGGAAGAAACAAAGAATCGCTCAATTTAGGTTAAATTATTCTTCGAGGCCTGTAAGGAATTCATAGATACATTCAGCAAGATCACTGCTGTACCCGCCTTCCAGAATTGAAAAAGAGGGTTTGTTCATAGCAGCAAGCATCCTGCCTATTTTATTATACGTATCTTTTTCAAGAGAAAAACTGGTGATCGGGTCATGTTTGTACGTGTCAAAACCGGCAGAAATTGCCAGTAAATCAGGATTAAATTTTTCGACCTTTTCAAGCCCCTGTTCCAGAACTGACAGATATTCAGCAGGGCTTGTTTGCGCAGAGAGGGGGTAATTGATACAATTTTCCCTGCTTCTGAGTCCTGTGCCTGGGTATAGAGGGCTTTGATGCAGGGAGATATACAGAAAACTTTTATCGCCGAGGAAAATATCCTCAGTGCCGTTGCCGTGATGACAGTCAAAATCAACTATTGCGACTTTCCCTGCATGTTCTTTTGCCTTCAGTGAAGCAATGGCAATGTTGTTGAAATAACAAAATCCGCCGAGATTATTTCTTGTGGCATGATGCCCGGGAGGACGCATAAGTGAGAATGCTTTTTCTCCTGTATTTAAACAATGCATAGCCGCATCTATTGCGCTTCCGGCAGCCAGTTTAGCAATATCGAAAATACCGGTGAATGCGGGCGTGTCAAAGTCAAGAAAGTTTTCTTTTCTTACGCTATTAAGCAATGCAGGCGTATGCGCAAGAAGGATATCGTCATCAGTACAAAGATTCGGCTCTGCTGACTCATAGCCCTTCTCTTTAAGATAATTGTGAGCAGCCGAAACCCGCACAGGAGACTCCGGATGCCCCGGCTGGGAATATCCCAGACATTTGGGAGAATAAAATATTTTCATGCTACAATTTCTCTAAGTTGAAGCTTATCCGGAATGACTAAAAAAAGAGTTTATAAACAGACTTGATTCAATATAATCTTTTTCAGAATTATCATTATGATCGGTTTTCAAAGAAGATTTTACCATATATCTTCCGAATCTTCTAAATCTCTATCTCCATCAAGTCCTCTGCCAGAATAACCTTTCCGTCAAAAACTTCCTCAGCCTCCCTGACTCTTGCAATATCCGGAGTATCAGCGGGATAAAGATGAGACAAAACCAGCTTTTTTACGCCTGCTTTTTTTGCTACAAGCCCGCATTCCTTTGCGCTAAGATGCCCTTTTACCTTTTGAGAATCAGGAAATGAACAGTCTGAAATCAGCAGGTCTGCGTTTATCGAAATCTCAATTATGCCACGATCATAATCCGTATCGCCGGTGAATACAACAGACTTGCCCGCCTGTTCAAACCTGTATGCAACGCTGTCTGCAGAATGAATGGTGTTTGCAGCAAATATATTAAAGGGTCCAAGGTCCAGTTTATGCTGAATTTCGACGACTTTAACAGAGAAGTCTCTTGGCTTCCCTATGATAGAGGCGATTGCTTTTTCATAATATGCAATGAATCCGCCGGGTGCAACGATATGAAGGTCTTTCTCTCTCCTGAATTTTGGGGTAGCAAGAAGAGCATGGATCAAAGGCATCAGGTCTGCAAAATGGTCAGGATGCCTGTGAGTGATAAATACGGCGTCTATGTCTTTATAACTTTTGCCTGCCCGTTCAAGCTGAAGCAGCGTCCCGCTGCCGCAGTCAATAAGCGCCTGACAGTCTTCCGCCTGCAGGTAATAGCCCGGAGCGCTTCGTTTCAATGACGGCACGCAGGTGCCGCTTCCAAGAATGATCAGTTTCATAGTTTAAAATTAAGCTGACAGCTATCAGCTAACAGCTGTCAGCCAAAAACATGGATTGCTGCATTACACTCGCAATGACATTTCAGTGTTCACAATAAGTATAATAAATTCAATCAATTTATCAAACAGGAGGCACATATGCTGCTCGAAAATATAACGATGTCGGAATTCAAGAAGCATCTCAAGAAGACAAAAACAATAATTTTTCCCTTTGGCACAATTGAGGAGCATGGCAATCATCTACCTTTGAATACAGATACATTGATAATATATGAAGCGCTCAAGCGTGTTATCCAGAAAAGAAAGGTGTTTCTGGCACCGCCGGTCTATTACGGGGTGTGCACTTCAACCGGTCAGCATCCGGGAACCATCGGCATCACTCCTGAAACATTGAGAAGACTTGTTTTAGACATTGTAAGAGACGCATATAAAAAAGGCCTCAGGAATTTCTTTCTCATCACAGGTCATGGCGGCGGTCTTCATTCGTCTGCAATGAAAGAAGCGGCAGAGGTCCTTGTTGAGGAATTAAAGGGGATAAAGATCGCAGTCCTCTGTCCTTATGATATTCTGCGCAAAGAACTGTCTGAACTTGCAGAGACGCCTAATGATTCGCATGCAGGCGAAATAGAAACATCTCTCATGCTTTATCTTGCGCCCGAACTTGTCAAAGGAAGCTCAAGGGAAGAATATCCGAAATTTCCGAAACCTTTTATAGTAAAAGACAAACTCAAATACTGGCGCGGCGGAGTGTGGGGCAATCCGGCAAAGGCAGACAGGGACAAGGGCAAAAAGGTAGTGGACCTTATTGTTAATAAAATAATTGAAATTATAGATATGGCAGAGAAAAAGAAAAATTTAATTTAGTTGTATTGGTTGTATTGGTTTTATTAGTTAACCAATTAAACCAATAAAACAGTTTTTTAACCAATTCAACAACGCTCTGCTTGATTGTTAATAAATTTTACAGGTATACTACTAATCACATATAATTCATGAACAAGAAATATCTTCATCTCTTCATAGGTCTCATTATTATCGTTTTTTCCCTGTATTATGCTTTTAAGGGAGTTAAAGTGTCAGAGCTGACCGGGGCACTTATGTCGGTGCATTATATATATCTCATCCCGGCAATATTTCTGATTTTAATCAGTTATTTGTTTAGGGCCATGCGTTGGCGCTATCTTGTACGGCCTGTAAAAAAGGATATTACAACTAAAGCGCTATTATCTCCGATGATGGTAGGTTATATGGCTAATATGCTTCCAGCAAGGGCAGGAGAATTTATCAGGGCGTATCTGCTTTCAAAGAAAGAACGTATCAGTTTCAGTTCTTCATTTGCAACTATTTTCATAGAAAGACTATTTGATTTAATTATACTTTTGCTTCTGATCATCTGGATATTACTGTTTATGCCGGAGGCCTTTACCCCAAAAACCGTTGGCGTAGAATACCAGATCATTGATAAAGTCAGAATTTTCGGGGCCATGAGTTTTGTGCTATGCATATCTATTCTTATTTTTTCCACCTTGCTGCAATTTAAAAATGACTGGGCCATGAAGATAGTCGGGATATGTATAAAACCGTTCCCTCCTAAGTGGAGAGAAAAAATAATCGGGCTTGTCAATTCGTTTACCAACGGTCTTGATATCATAAGGGACAGGCGCGGGTTTATAGCGACAATTTTTCTTTCATTCCTTATCTGGATTATATTTATTGCTACATATTATCCGATATATCTTGCCTTTGGCATACAGAACGAACTCCCTGTTATATCTTCGCTGATGGTCCTCTGTCTTATGGTTGCGATCTTTATTACTCTTGCGCCAACGCCGGGATTTCTCGGGTCATATCATTTGGCATGTGTTGTCACCTTGCATGGAATATATGGTATTCAAAAAGCGGTTGCTTTGAGTTATGGCATTGTTGCATGGTTTCTTGCAATGGGCTTGACAGTTATCATTGGCTTATTCTTTGCCCTCAAAGAGCATGTCTCATTTAGCGAATTTGCAGGAAAAAAAGAGCAGATAGATTAGCCCTCTTCATTTCTTGATTTCACACATCAGGCAACCATTAAAAAAATTGAATAAAATTTATTGAAATAATACCTTAAGTTGTGATAGTCTTATACTTAACTTAATATAGAAGATTATCGTTGTCTTCTAATAAAATACACACGTCCACCCAATCGTCTCTCTGGCAGTGTTCCGAAGATTCGGGATTCAGAGAGCAAGGACGGAGGAAAAAACTGAGGAGGTTTGTATGGTTGTAACAATGAAAGATCTTCTGGAGGCTGGTGTGCATTTCGGACACCAGGTGAAACGCTGGAATCCCAAGATGAAAAAATACATTTTTGGACAGCGTAACGGCATCTATATTATCGATCTCCAGAAAACAGTCAAGATGTTTGAGGATGCCTACAATTTTATCAGGGATATTTCGAGCAAGGGAGAAACGGTACTGTTTGTCGGAACCAAGAAACAGGCGCAGGATGTAATTATTGAAGAAGCCCGCAGGTCCCAGTCTTATTATGTGAATCAGCGCTGGCTGGGCGGTATGCTGACAAATTTTACTACAATCAAGCAGGGGATCGAAAAGCTTAAGAAGATAGATAAAATGAAAGAGGACGGGACTTATGAACTCCTGACCAAAAAGGAAGTCGCAAAATATGAGACAGAAAGAATACGTCTTGAAAAAAATCTCAGCGGTGTGAAAGAGATGGGCAAGCTGCCAGGGGCGGTCTTTATTGTTGATCCAAAGAAAGAAACTATAGGAGTTGCGGAAGCCAGGAAATTGTTTGTCCCTATAGTGGGCCTTGTCGATACCAATTGCAATCCTGACGATATTGATTACGTAATACCTGGTAATGACGATGCGATAAGGTCTATTAAACTTGTCACATCAAAAATTGCTGACGCGATCCTTGAGGGAAAAAATATTCTGAACAAGACAGCGCAGGAAACTTCCGTAAAAGCAGCAATAGCAGAGAAAATAGCTGAAGAAGAGAAACAGGAGAAGGAGGAAGTAGCAGGATGAACATTACAGCGGACACAGTAAAAGAGTTGAGAGAACAAACAGGCGCCGGCATGATGGATTGCAAAAAAGCCCTTTGCGAGGCCGAAGGCAGCGTTGAGAAAGCCTTGGATATACTCAGGCAAAAAGGTCTGGCAATGGCTTCCAAAAGAGCCGCAAGAGAAGCTTCTCAGGGATTGATCGGTTCTTATATACACATGGGTAAGCTCGGGGTTCTTGTTGAAGTGAACTGCGAGACGGATTTTGTAGCAAAGACGGATGACTTCCAGGAGCTTGTTAAGAATATTGCCATGCAAATTGCCGCTTCAAATCCCGTTTACGTAAAGAGGGAAGATATTCCTTCCGAAATTATAGAGAAAGAGAAAGCGATATATGCTTCTCAGGTGACAAACAAGCCGCCGCAGGTCGTTGAAAAAATTGTCGAGGGGAAGCTTGAGAAATATTATTCCGACATGTGTCTTGTAGATCAGATTTTTGTAAAAGACCCTGATCAAAAGAAAAAGATCAAGGACTTGATTATAGAAAAAATAGCCAAGCTTGGAGAGAATATCCTGATAAAACGCTTTGTCAGGTTTCAGCTTGGAGAAAAACTTTAAAATAAGATTTGCCACAGAGGTCACAGAGAGAAATACAGAAATTAATAAATATAAATTGGGAATAAAGAAAGTTTCTATTTATTCTTTGTCTTACTCTGTGTTCTCTGTGGCTTAAGAATATTTTATGAAAACACATAAATCCAGATACAAAAGAGTTCTTCTGAAATTAAGCGGTGAAGCCCTGATGGGCAGCAAAAATTTCGGGATCGACCAGAAAGTTGTTCAGTACATTTCAAAAGAGCTGAAAGGAATTGCCAATTTAAAAGTTCAGGTTGCAATCGTAATAGGCGGCGGCAATATATTTCGCGGCCTTGAGGCAAGCGCAGAGGGCATGGAAAGGACCTCTGCTGATTATATGGGAATGCTGGCAACAGCGTTAAATGCCCTGGCCCTTCAGAATGCCCTGGAGGTTAATGGAATGCCGACGAGGGTATTGTCAGCCATAGAGATGCGTGAACTTGCTGAACCATATATACGAAGAAGGGCCATGAGGCATCTTGAGAAAGGCAGATTTATTATCTTCGCTTGTGGTACAGGCAATCCTTATTTTACGACAGATACTGCAGCGGCTTTAAGGGCCATGGAAATCGGGGCAGATATAATATTGAAAGCTACAAAAGTCGATGGTATTTATACCAGTGACCCGGTGAAAGACCCTGACGCAAAAAAAATCCCGGACATTACATATATGGATGTTCTTAAAAAAGGGTTGAAGGTTATGGATTCTACCGCCATATCTCTCTGTATGGATAATAATTTGCCGATAATGGTTTTCAGCCTTATGAAGAGCGGGAATATCAGAAAAATACTGGAAGGCAAAAAGATCGGTACAACGGTAACAGGAGGGACTCCTCATGCAAAAAGAGGTAAAAGCAAAGCTTGCAGATAAGATGGAAAAAACAATCGAGGCTCTGAAAAAAGACCTTGCGGGCATAAGGACGGGACGTGCATCGTTATCCATTTTTGAAGGAATTCTTGTCAATTATTTCGGGACACCTACCCCGATCAGTCATGTTGCTACATTAAGTGTTCCGGAGAGCAGGTTGATCACAATTCAGCCATGGGACCCAAAAATTATTTCTGAAATCGAGAAAGCGATTCAGAAGTCCGACCTTGGTCTAAACCCTAACAATGACGGTAAAATTATAAGGATAGCTATCCCTTCTCTCACAGAAGAACGCAGAAAAGATATCGTCAAACATGTGCATAAAAGAGGAGAAGAGGCAAAGGTTGCAGTAAGGAATATCCGGCGGGACAGCAATGAAGAAATGAAAAGACTTGAAAAGGACAAGCATGTCAGTGAAGATGAAACGCAACGGGCAATAGAGGAAATTCAGAAAATCACAGATAATTATATAAAGAAAGTGGACGATATTGTCTCTCACAAGGAAAAAGAGGTAATGGAAGTCTAAAAATGAAGCTGTCAGCGATCAGCAGTCAGCGTTCAGTTTTAAATCGTTAGCTGATCGCTGATCGCTGACAGCTGATTGCTATCTTAAAAAGGAGGAGTTATGGCTATACGTGTGGGGATTAACGGATTTGGGAGGATCGGAAGAAATTTTTTTAGGACTTGTATTGGAGAAAGCGGGATTGAGATTGTCGGAATAAACGATCTTACAGATGCAAAGACCCTTGCTCATCTTTTACGCTACGATTCTGTTCATGGAATTTGCAAGGCCGATATAGGTGTAAAAGGAGAAAATCTTGTGGTGAACGGCAAGGAAATAAAAGTCACCAGGATAACGGACCCTTCACAGCTTCCCTGGAAGGAACTGAAAATTGATGTGGTGCTTGAATCAACAGGGCGCTTTGTCGATAAAGAGAGTACGTCAAAACATTTAAGCGCCGGTGCAAACTGGGTAATTATATCAGCTCCTGCAAAAGATCCTGATGCTACGATATGTATGGGCGTTAATGAAGAAACCCTCGAGGTATCAAAGCATAAAATCCTGTCTAATGCATCATGTACGACAAACTGCCTTGCTCCTATTGCAAAAGTCCTGGATCAGAAGTTCACCATCAAACGCGGACTAATGACCACTATCCACTCATATACAAATGACCAGCGCATACTGGACCTTCCTCATTCGGATCTGAGGAGGGCACGTGCCGCTGCTGTCTCTATGATACCGACAACAACAGGCGCAGCAAAGGCGGTCGGCCTGGTCCTTCCGCATTTAAAAGGCAAACTGGACGGCATGGCGATCAGGGTTCCTGCCCCTAATGTCTCTATTGTCGACCTTGTGGTCGATGTAGAAAAAGATGCAACAGCAGAGTCCGTGAATGCCGCGCTGAAAGAGGCTGCAGACGGTCCTATGAAGGGTATATTGCAGTATTGTGATGAACCGCTTGTTTCTATTGATTTTAACGGCAACCCGCATTCTTCCATTTTAGATGCATCTCTCACAAAAGTACTGCAAGGGACTATGATAAAAATTCTTTCATGGTATGATAATGAGTGGGGATACAGTACCCGTCTCAAGGACTTGATGCTGTATATCGGGAAGAAGAGGTAAATTTATATTATGGAAAACAGCTATTTAATTCCGATCAAAGGGGTTTTAAGCAAACTCTCCATTAGAGATCTGGACATTAAAGGGAAGAGGGTTTTCATACGTGTAGATTTCAATGTACCTCTTGATGAAAACCTCAACATTACCGATGACAGAAGGATCCGTTCTGCTTTGCCGACCATTAATTATGCAATGGATGAAGGCGCTAAAGTGATCCTTGCTTCACATCTTGGAAGACCAAAGGGCAGGACTGACAAACGATACAGTCTTGCATCGGTTGCCAGGAGACTGCAGCGTCTTATCAAAAAAGAGGTTAAGTTTCTGTCTGACTGCGTCGGGTCTGAGACAGAAGCCGCCGTCAGCAAAATGTCAGACGGTGACATAATACTTCTTGAAAACCTCAGGTTTCATGCTGAAGAAGAGAAAAACGATGAAGAGTTCAGCAGAAAACTGTCAAAACTCGCTGATTACTATGTAAACGATGCCTTTGGAGCAGCACACAGGAGCCACGCCTCAATAGTAGGCATAACAAAATTTCTTACATCTGCCGCCGGGTTCCTCCTTCAGAAAGAGATAGAATATCTAAAGGGCGTAACTACTCATCCGGTAAGGCCTTTTGTTGCCATTTTGGGCGGCGCTAAGGTTTCAGGGAAAATAGATGTTATCAAGAACCTTGAAAAGAAGGTCGACAAGGTAATAATCGGCGGAGGAATGGCATTTACCTTTCTAAAGACAATGGGATACAATGTCGGAGATTCCCTTGTAGAAAATGATATGCTTCCACTTGCTCATGAGATAATCCAAAGTGTCAAATCGAAGGGAATTAAATTTTATCTTCCCGTAGATTGCGTTATTTCTCAAAGCATCGAGCCGGGAGCCGAAACAAAGCTCGTTACTGCACAGGAAATTCCAAACGGCTGGAAAGCGGTTGACATCGGCCCCGCATCCGTCAAGCTTTTCTCGGAAGCGCTCGAAAGCGCAAAGACCATTTTATGGAACGGGCCTATGGGTGTTTTTGAGGTAGATGCATTTTCAAGGGGAACGTTTTCGATCGCACATGCCGTTGCCGATGCCTACGCACTTACCATTGTTGGCGGCGGTGATACAGACCTCGCTGTCAGCAGGGCAGGCGTTGCGGAAAGCATTTCTTTTATTTCAACCGGCGGAGGCGCAGCGCTCGAGCTTCTTGAAGGAAAAGAACTCCCCGGACTTGCGGCATTGACGGAAAAATAATTTAATTTTTAATTAACAATGCTCAATGCACAATTTAGGAATTATTTTTTAATGCTTTCCCCTGAAGTGCCTCTCTATCTCCCTCTTTGCTTCCTTCTCTTTTATCGCCTCTCTTTTTTCATACTGCCTTTTACCCTTCGCAAGGCCAATTTCGACCTTTGCCTTTCCATTTTTAAAATATATCTTTAGAGGAATGAGGGTAAATCCTTTCTGGCTGATGTTCCCAAGCAGCTTGTCTATTTCTTTAGCGTGAAGGAGCAATTTTCTTGTCCTCAGCGGGTCATGGTTCTGAAGATTGCCGTGGCTGTAAGGACTGATGTGACAATTAAGAAGAAACACCTCATTATTTTTAACAATGGCGTAGCTGTCTTTGAGATTGGCCTTGCCCTCACGTAAAGATTTTACCTCTGTCCCCAGGAGTGAGATACCTGCTTCATAAGTTTCCTGAATGAAATAGTCATAATATGCCTTCCTGTTGGTTGTAACAATGTTTTCCATGATAAAAAGGATAACTTAGAGTATTCAGCAAGTCAATACTGTCATCTCCACGCTGTCATTCCCGTGCTTAAGGCACCTACTGTTGGTGAAAACGGGAATCCAGAAAAAATGTAGGGGCAATTCATGAATTGCCCCTACTGAATTCCGCTCTGACGCACCAGCTCAATCACCGTCACTTCAGGCGGGGAAAGAAAACGGATAGGCGGGCCCCAGGTGCCTGCGCCTCTGCTTACATACAATAAGGAATTATCAACAAGTTTTAGGATGCCTGAGTCAGATGGATAATACATCTTTGTGATGAGGCTGAAAGGGAAAAGCTGCCCTTTATGTGTATGTCCGGAAAGCTGGAGGTCAAAAAGCCCGATCGAATCATTGTCAACAAGCGGCCTGTGCTTGAGAAGTATGGTAAATTTATTATGATCTAATCCGGTCAGCAATTCTTTTTCCGTAATATTTTCCGAAAGACCTGCAGTATACAAGGTGCGGTCATCAACACCCGCGATATTAATTATTCCTTCAATACTGACCCATTCTCCACGCAAGAGTTTAAACCCGGCTTTCATGGTAAAATCCAGCGCCTGATCAATCCCTGCGTAAAACTCATGATTCCCTGTCACGGCAAATTTGCCATATTCCGGTTTAATTTCATCAAGCATTTCTGCAAGGCCTTCAAGCTTGTTGATCTGTCCATCCACAAGGTCGCCTGTAGAGACTAAAATATCAGGCTTTGCTTCCTTAATTATCCTGATAATGTTTTTTAAACGTTCTTCCCTGATAATTAATCCGATATGAACATCGGAAATCTGAACAATTTTTAATTTACTTATATTATCAGGGAGTTTTGAGGTCCTGATAATAAGATTTTCCGTATGAATATTCTTTGCCTCAAAATAGCCGTAAAATGATATCGCAATTGAGAGCAGAAGGGGAATGAAAAAAGAAGATCCGGCAGAGGGGATCATAACTGCAAGGTTTTTTCGCAATATAAAAGCGCTCACATATACAAAAAGCCTGTAAATATCAAAAAGCAGCGAAGAAGAAAAAAACAGCAACAACCCCCCCATCCATAAATAACCGATATAGGACATCACCCTCGCAAAAAACTCATAACCGTATCTTTCTGAAATATTAATAATGAAGGGAGAGAGGATCATGAGCAGCATAAAGGCGGTAAGATAAATACCAGGCTTGAAGCTTAAAGATAAAGCTGACCTTGCCTTAAAAAAGGCATATACATGCAGCAGGCTGTAAACAAGGAAGAAAAATACCAGAAAAAGTCTCAAGATGGTCTCCTTTTGACTATCAATACAAATGCAATATAATGAACTGTCATTCCCGCAGGTCGGGTAACCCCTCTTTCCCCCTTAATTTAAGGGGGATGAAAGGGGGTTATGGACTCCGGACGAGCCTGAGTGATAAATCAGGTTATAATGCTTATGTACTGCTTAGTAACTATTATGCATAATCTGTTGTTTTATGTAACGTCTGCCATTCTTTGATCAGGGTAAGTTACAATATCACATAAACATGCAGGGTAACCCATTGAAAATATTCTTCTCAGGCATCGGCGGAAGCGGCGTATCCGCTATAGCCGGTTTCATGGCTGATAAGGGTCATACCATTTTCGGTTCAGACAGGACCTTTGATAAGGATCCCGTCAATCAGCTTAAAAAGATATTTCAATCTATAGGAATTACAATTTTACCTCAGGATGGAAAAGGCCTTGACGATTCTTTTGACCTTGCAGTTTTCAGCACGGCAGTTGAACCCGATCATCCCGAAGCACTAAAAGCCAGATCGCTCGGAATACCGGTAAAGACACGACCTGAATACCTTGCTGAGATCACTGACTCATTCAGTACAATTGCCGTTGCGGGGACCAGCGGAAAATCAACCACATCCGGCTTGCTCGCTTTTCTGATGAAGAAGCTTGGGCTTGAACCCAATTTTCTCGGAGGCGGAAGGGTAAAACAGTTTAAGTCATTTTTAAATCCGGGCAATTTTCTGACAGGGAATTCAGATCATCTTGTTATCGAGGCCTGTGAATCTGACGGCACTATCGTAAACTACACCCCACAGCATTCAATCATTTTAAATCTTGATCTTGATCACCACACAATTGATAAAACTGCACAGATGTTTCAGACACTCATGAAAAACACCAAAGGGAAAATATTTGTTAATGCTGATGATAGTAATCTTAAAGGAATAACAAGGAAAAATGCGATAACCTTCTCCATACATAATCCTTCTCATTACAAAGCAGAAGGAATAACATATCATCCTTTCAGCACTGACTTTTCAGTTCATGGAACAGGATTCAGTCTCTCTATACCAGGAGAATACAATCTCTACAATGCCCTTTCATGTATTGCCTTCCTGTCAGAAATCGGGATATCACGGGGCGATATAGCCTCTGTATTCCCTGACTTTCAGGGAATCGAAAGACGGTTTGACATCCACCTGAATGATGGTCAAAGACTTGTTATTGACGATTACGCCCACAATCCTCATAAGATATCGTCGTTCATGAAGACAATGAAAAATCAGAGGGAAAAGATATGTTACATATTTCAGCCTCACGGGTTTGGCCCGACGAGGCTGATGAAGAAAGAATACATCAAGGCCTTTGAAGAGAATCTCAGAGATACCGATCATCTCATGCTTTTGCCTATATATTATGTCGGAGGGACTGCAAGTAAAGACATATCAAGCAACGATCTTGCTGATGAGATCAGCGCTTGTGGAAAGTCTGTAGAAGTTGTTCAGAAAAGAGAAGATATTTTGCAGAGGGTCCATGATTACAAGACTTATGTTGTCTTCGGCGCACGGGATGAGACGCTTTCGGATCTTGCAAAGGAGATAGCAGGCGCACTTGCTGTTGCGGTGAAAGATGATTTCAACTTCAAGGATAAACCGACAAGCCGAGGCTTCTGAAATCTTTATCAAAAGTGAAGCACGGGATGTTATCAAGCATATAAGAGATAACAACATAGGAAATGGCGTCGCACAGGGAAAGTTTTTTATCTTTGGAGAGTTTCTTAAATATCTCTGTGGCTGCGGTCCTGACAGAAGTATCGTACTGAACGATATGAAGAGACGGTTGTACTTCATCCAGAAATTCAACTGCTATTTTATAATCCGCTCTGTAACGGAGCAGCGTTACGGTTTCGCTTATAACGTCCCATGTAGTATTAAGCATGACGGTGTTGTTTAAGCAATATTCAAGCAGTTCGCCTGCTTTTTCAAAATTGATGTCATCGGGGCATAGGGATGCGAAAAAGAATGATGTATCGCAGAAGACTTTATTATGCGGAAGAATCAACCTCTTTTCTCCGCTACATACAGGTGTTCTTTGATATTTTCAGATATGGGCAGTCTATAACCTTTTCTTTTGGGCTTCAGCTTCTTCCTCATTGCAAGGAGTTTAGCCACAGCTTCTCCGGGGCTGATACTCGCAGGGGTCTTAATCTCGGCAACAACCTCATCATGTACAGTTATCTGGTACACGGTATCAGGAGAGGTTTTAAGAGATTTTATAATGCTCGGAAGTTTTTTTCTCGCTTCTGTTATGGAAAGCACGTTTTTCATTTGCATAACCTCGCTCTAAATTGTACTTTATGTACCATATTGTACAATATAAGCTTTATATTTGTCACTCGATTTAGTCTGGGATTATTTTAGATATCCTTGTAGGAATCTTGTGGATGCCTGATATCCCATAAGGACCCTACAGGGTAATCGTAGATGCGCCGGAGATGGCTTTCGTTGTATTGTCCGGACAGATAAGCACGATTCTCGGTCAAACCGTTCAATGAGTTCGGAAAGGTCGTGAGGCATTGACATAGCATTCCCATTTAACAGGTCATAAAATACTTCAACAGATATAACTCAAATGGCCTGGCTTTTGTATGGAGCAAACCTTTACTCAATTCTCTCATCCCTTCCATAAACATCCTCCCGGAATTGCAGGATATTATCCTTATCAACCCAGGCGGTAAGATACAGGATATGTATATTTACCGGCGACGGGAACTGGATCTTCACTTCCTTTCCCATGTCTATCATTGCAAGAATCTTTTCACGTGTCCATGCGGGATCGTCACGAAGCAGATATTCCGCAAGTTCAACTGGTTTTTCAATACGGATACATCCGTGGCTGAAGGCGCGGCTGCTTCTTTCAAACAGCACCTTTGCGGGTGTGTCATGGAGATAAACATTGTATTCGTTAGGAAATACAAACTTAAGCTTCCCGAGCGGGTTGCGTATTCCGGGAACCTGCACGAACCTGTATTTGAAATTATCTGAGGCCATATCTGCCCAGTTGATGGCGGAAGCATCCAATTCTTTCCTATAACCTTTTTCTTTCTCGAAGACCTTGATGCCCTCTTTGACAAGATAATCGGATTCTTTTTTGACCTTCGGCAATATTTCCTTTATTGCGATACTGTTCGGTACATACCATGATGGGTTAAATACAAGATGGGTCATCTCTGCATTAAAGAGCGGAGAATGCCAGTAAGGTTTGCCGACAATTACTTTCATATTGATAACAGTATTTTCATTTTCAATAACTTCAAGCTCAAATGCAGCGATATTGACGGCAATATAGCGCCGGCCCATATCTTTAGGCATCAATTTCAACCTTTCCATATTGAGCTCGATTTGATGTATCCTTTTTTCAACCGGTATGTTGAGATTTTCAATTGTTTCAGGGCCGACCACACCATCTTCTTTCAGTCCATGCCTTCTCTGAAACCTTATAACCGAACCATGAAGTTCTTGATCAAAAGTGTTTTCATCTTTCGTTCCTTCACTGATAAGATCACCAGTGATAAGTAATCGTTTTTTCAGTTCAGCAACTCTTGCGCTCAGGTCGCCCTTTTTCAATGATGCACCTTTTGAAACAGAGGACCATCCCCCATGGACGGCTATTTCTTTGTATTTCAGTAGAGACTTTTGCAATATTAAATAAGCTTTACACATATTTTCAGACGGTGCAGGAGGCTGTACATCAGGGATTGCTGCGCTTTGCGCCCATGATAAAGAAAAAAAGAGAGATAGCAGGATAGTGTATAAAAAAACATTATTCATCTTTGTTTTCATTTCGATATTCCTTTTATGATCAATTTGGACTAAAATTTTACTAATACATACGTAATAAGTAAAGTTACAAAATCCCCCTTCATCCCCCTTTTTCAAAGGGGGAGATATTTCCCCCTCTTTGGCAAAGAGGGGTTAGGGAGATTTTATAAACTGTAACAATTCCTTTTGTGTTTGCATTAAGTATAATGTAAATTATAAAGCATGAAAAAATACGAACAGCTTGATATCTCTGGTGACGCAGGTCTCAGAATATGGGGTGAAAATTTAGAGGAGCTTCTTACTAATGCTGCAGAAGGACTCAGTGAACTAATTACAGACCTCTCCGGAATAGAAGAAACAGAGAGAAGAGAGGTTGTTCTCAACAGCGAAAGAAATGATGACCTCCTCGTTAAGTGGCTTAATGAACTGATCTTTCTGTTTGATACATATGGTTTTATTGGTAAGAGGTTTGATGTTAGTCTGAAAAGTGATACACTGAAGGCAACAATCTCAGGAGATATCTTTAATGTAGAAGTTAACGAAAGCAGACTCCTTGTCAAGGCCGCCACATATCACAGACTATCACTTAAAAAAGATAATTCACAGTGGGAGGCTGTGGTAGTATTTGATATATAATTAAGATAAGAGGTGAAATCATGACCATCGAAGGTTTACATAGAATTGACAGCACCAGACTTGAAGTCCCGAAGGGCTACAAGACCGGCATGCGGACCAACGGGATTATTTATATTGATGAAGTTCTTGAGAAAGCGCTTGAGAAGGACGCTATTGAACAGGTAGCAAATGTTGCAACCTTACCGGGCATTGTAGGTTCGTCTCTTGCGATGCCGGATATTCATACAGGTTATGGGTTCAGCATAGGAGGAGTGGCTGCATTTGATTTGAAAGAGGGCATAATCTCTCCCGGAGGCGTTGGCTATGACATCAACTGCGGGGTGAGATTATTAAGGACGAATCTTTACAAGGATGATGTCACCCCGAAGATTAAAGAACTTGTAGAGAATTTCTACAGAGATATTCCGACAGGCGTGGGTTCAAAGGGAAAATTGCGTTTAAATTCCGATGAGCACAGGAAAGTACTTCTTCAAGGTGCGCGCTGGGTTGTTGAACAGGGTTTTGGAGAAAAAGAAGATCTTGAACGTACCGAATCACAAGGGTGTATCGATGGGGCGGACCCCGACCTGATAAGCGACAAGGCATATGAACGAGGAAGATCACAGCTTGGAACGCTCGGCTCCGGCAATCATTTTACAGAGATCCAGTACGTTGATGAAATATACGATGAGGGGATTGCCAATGCTCTCGGTTTGTTTAAAAAACAGATCACAGTGATGATCCATACCGGCTCGCGCGGATTCGGGCATCAGGTGTGCACGGACTTTCTTGAAGTAATGCAGAAGGCAGTACAGAAATATGAAATTAATCTTCCCGACAGGGAGCTGGCCTGCGCACCTTTTGAAAGTCCGGAGGCCAGAGATTATCTTGCCTGTATGAGGGCTGCTGCAAACTTCGCATGGGCCAACAGGCAATTAATAATGCATTGGGTAAGAGAATCTTTTATGAATATTTTAGGGACGGGACCCAGGACGATAGGACTGGATCTTATATACGATGTAGCTCATAACATCGCCAAGATAGAAGAACATATTGTAAAGGGAGAGAAGAGAAAACTTGTTGTTCATCGCAAGGGAGCAACCAGGGCCTTCCCTCCGGGACACCCCGAACTGCCTCCAGCATATAAACATATAGGTCAACCTGTTATAATACCCGGTGATATGGGCAGGGCCTCTTATGTCCTTGCAGGAACGGAAAGAGGAATGACGGAGTCGTTTGGTTCCACCTGCCACGGAGCCGGCAGATTGATGTCGAGGCATCAGGCAATAAGAAAGGCTAAAGGACGTGCGATCTGGAGAGAGATGGAAGATATGGGTGTAATTGTGAGATCTGCCGGTCGGGAGACGCTTGCCGAGGAGATGCCGGAGGCTTATAAGGATGTTTCTAATGTTGTGGATGTGGTCCATAATGCAGGATTATCAAAAAAAGTGGCAAGGCTCAGACCGCTTGGAGTTATAAAAGGATAACATATTGAAAGATACTAAACTTAAAGTCGGACGAATTCCCTATGCGAACTTTTTCCCGGTATTTTATTATTTTGACAAGGAATGCAAACATACAGACTACAAATTCATCAAAGGCGCTCCTTCAAAACTTAACAAAATGCTGCGCGAAGGTAAACTCGACATCAGCCCGTCTTCATCAATAGAATTCCTGAGAAACAAAGACAAGTATCTCATCCTTCCCTGGTTTTCAGTAAGCTCTGCAGGACCTATATACAGCATACGATTATTCTCAAAACTCCCGTTACACAAACTCGGCGGCAAGGAGATAGCGCTGTCTTCCGACTCAGAGACATCCAATGTCCTTTTAAAGATCATCCTTAAAGAATTCCTTTCGCTAAAGTGCAGGTTCAGATCAACAAACCGGCGAAGCGTTAAGAGTATCCTGTCAACCTTTTCCGCAGTCCTTCATATAGGCGATACCGCAATGATAGAAGCTAAGAAGCTGTCAGCTGTCAGCAATCAGCTCTCAACTCCTAACTCTGAACTTTTCATTTACGATCTGGGGGAGCTGTGGTTTAAATATACAGGCCTTCCGTTTGTATTTGCATTATGGATAGTAAGAAAACAAGCTGTCGCTGAAAAGAAAGAGCTTATCATGAAACTCTCAAACGATTTGATAAAAGCAAGGAGGTATGCAGGTAAAAAGTTCCCATTGATCGCAAAAGAAGCGCCACAGAAAAAATGGCTGACTGAGAAAGAACTTGTTGACTACTGGAAGATAATATCTTACGACTTTACCGAGAAACACCTTGAGGGACTCAGGTTGTTTGAGAAGTATTCTTTAAAAATGAAAGATACAGCATCAAGGAAAGTCAGGAAAAATTAATTTGATCTACAGTTTTGATTTATGGTTAATTAAAATGCATAGGTCAGGTTCACTACCCCGCCCATAAGCTCTGTCCTGCTGTCAGGAAGAATAAACTTTACAGTGCCGTACTCAGATACATACTTTTTCACTTCACTCTCATCAAGCATGATAAGTGTATAAAATCCGCCGATATAAAAACCGATATTGTTTGTAATTGCGCGGCCTATCCCGACGCCCAGATCAAGGCATGTACCGTGCGTATCGAACTTTATCCCTTCGTAATCATTGTTCGTAACCTTACCATCGGGATAGTAAGAGTACGCGGCCCTTCCATCCAGTGCCCATTTACTGAATTTATATCCAACCCCTATTCCTCCCCCAATGCGCCACAAACTGAAATCTTCGGGAGGAACCGTGCTAGTGATTTCGCTTCTGATTATAATTTCGCCTCCTACATGAATATTATGCCCTGTACGTCGCAAACTGAAATCATCGGAAGTTTCCCCGTTAACTACTCCGCCATTTACACTAACATTATCTCTTTCAATATGAATCCCGTCCCATCCCCCGGATATATAGGCCCTGTAGTAGAATTTATCAATATTATTTTTGTATCCTAATCTGAGATCATAAAATTGCCCGAAAACCCTGATATCATTTGCCTGGCTCTCTGAACCATTGTCCTTCCAAGTTTCCCTGTCTTTTTTCCCAATTGCAAAATCGGTTGTTATGCCGGTATAAATTTTTTCATATTTAGTGAAAGAATATTCTCCTGAGACTCCAAGGAGAATGGTATTGAGTGAAGCATCCGATTTCCGGTCCGTGCCAAAAGCAGAGGTATGTTCCTCATATTTAAGAACGCCGTAGCCGCTGTGAACGCCGATCCCTAAATTAGAAGCATCGGCAAAATTATTGATAAAAATTATGGAGAAAAAAGCAAATATGAAAAATAATTTCTTTAGTTTTGTATGCATTTTCTTAAAAAATATCTAATCAAATTCCGGGAATATTTTTATCTGAAGATTCTTTCCGTTGTTAAGCAACTGCTCCGCTTTCAATATTCCCCCTTCCACATATGAAAGACTGAAATTTTCAAAGCCCTCTTTTACAAAACTTTTTGCGTCAGAAGGACACCCGCCCTCACAGCCTGCTACCCCTTTGATCATCCGCGGAATAAGTTTTTCTATTTTCAGCCCTGCTACATCTGCCCCCTCGCCTGCGCCAAAATCAGTGAAGCTCTTCATAAGTTTAACAAGATCAAAACGATAGGCATTTTCGAGACTGACAGTCAAAGACTTGTCGTCAATCATAATATCAATGTCCATACAAAGTCCTCCTGCAGATAGTATCTAAAATACAAAAATATAATACCAGATTTGTGCCTGCTTTAAACCGATAAAAAATTATATCAGGTAACCCTTCACAGTTATGGGTTGTTATTACCCCCCCCTTTGGAAAAGGGGGGCGAGGGGGGATTTTTAAAATTCATTCTACAAAATCTCCCATAACCCCTCTTTCTCAAAGAGGGGAATCATTCAATCCCCCATAACCGAGAAATTACTAAATCAGCCCTTTTTCTTTCATATATTTTTGAAGTTCATTGAGCGCCTTTCCCCTGTGACTTAAGGCGTTCTTTTCATCATCGCTCATTTCCGCAAAAGTCCTGCTGTGCCCTTCAGGATAAAAGAGAGGGTCATATCCGAATCCTTTTTTGCCGTGCAGTTCCGTTCCTATTATTCCTTCAGCGTATCCAGAAAAAGTTTTTACATCATCGCCGGCTGCAACTGCTATGCAGCAGGCAAAGCGTGCCTTTCTTTTTTCATCAGTGAAGCTGCTCATTTCGTTCAGTAATTTTTCACAATTTGCGCTGTCATCTGCAGACTCACCTGCATAACGTGCAGAAAGAACACCCGGCGCTCCGTTCAGTGAGTAAACCTCAAGACCGGAATCATCAGCAATTGCCGTCATGCCTGTACATTTCGAGATATAAACAGCCTTTTTAACTGCATTGGCCTCAAATGTATTACCGTCTTCTTCTACTTCCAGACACTGTGTAAAATCATCCGGAGTGAATATGTTGATATCCGCCCCGGAAATGACTTCGCTCATTATCTTCTTTATCTCTTCGACTTTTTTCTTATTTCTTGTTGCAAGAACGATGTTCATAATTCTTGTAAGGGCGGGTTTTAAACCCGCCCCTACATCAACTCCATTTTTGCTGCAAGTTTTATCGCTTCGATCATGCTTGACGGGTTTGCCTTATTCTTCCATGCAATATCAAGTCCGGTGCCGTGATCCGGCGAGGTCCTGATGATCGGAAGCCCTACTGTAACATTAACACCGGTATCAAAGGCAAGCATTTTGAACGGTATCAAACCCTGATCATGGTACATAGATACAACCAGATCAAAAGCTCCGTTAAATGCTTTGTGGAAAATCACATCCGGGGGATAGGGTCCGGTAACATTAATGCCTTCTTTGACCGCTATCTTTATCGACGGAATAATAGATATGATCTCCTCTCTTCCGATGATACCTGATTCTCCCGCGTGAGGATTAAGTCCTGCAACGGCGATACAGGGGTTCTTAATTCCGAACATGCCGGCTCCCCTTTTTGCGAGCCTGATCGTTTTTAAAATAACCTTCTCATTTATTTTTCCGGGTACATCTTTCAATGGAATATGTATTGTGCAGAGGATTATTTTCAGTCTGTCGCTTACAAACATCATCGCAAAATCCTTTGTATGTGTAAGGCCGGCTAAAAGCTCGGTATGTCCGGGCCATTTGTAGCCTGCCATTTTAAGGGATTCTTTTGAAATAGGAGCAGTCACAATTGCTGATACTTCGTTCTTTAAGGCGAGATCAACAGCCTTCTTTATATAACTGACTACCGCCCTGCCCGCGTTTTTTGATGGAGCTCCATTTATAAAAGGTGAATTACATTTTATATCGAGCACATCAATACGTCCTTTTGCAGGTCTCAATTGCGACAGGTTTGATATGGGCCTGATCTTAAACGGCAGGCCTGTAAGTTTCACAGCATCCCGCATAATTTCAGCATCACCGATTATAAAAGGCGTGCAACATTTTCCTATGTCGGAATGATGAAGTGCCTTTACAATGACCTCAGGCCCAATCCCACCGGGTTCGCCCATGGTTATCGCTATTATTTTCGTTTTCATTCAACTATTATAGCCAGAATGGGAAAATGTATAAAGGGAAGCAAAAAGGGCACGTCGCGACGTGCCCCTACATCCGCAATAGCCACTAAAAGCATTTACAAGTCATATAAATGCTTTTCATAACTAAATTTAAAATTGTCTTTCAGACGGAGTTGCTTTCTTTTACCACAAAATAAAGTAACCAAAGAAAGGTGGCCCCGAGTACCGAGTTCTTAACGGCTGTAGACTCAATAAAAAGGGAAGTAATTAAACTCCCTTCGGTCAGACACTAATTACTTCTTTATCCTTTTTATTGAGTCTACAGCCTAAACTCGCTAAAGGGGAGGCATCAAATCCCCCTACCCCCTTTTCTTAAGGGGGGAAATTCAGAAAAATACATCAATGTGTTTTTATTTTTTTAATCCCCCATTGATTGTTTTAGGGATGGTTCAGGACTGAACGCGTTAAAAATTCAAAAGTGTCTGAGCGAAGCGAGTTTTTTGAATTTAGCGGGCAGGCCTGAAACAGCCCGTTTAGAAACAATCGTTGGGGCGGCCTTTGTTGGTTACTTATTTGGCCGCGCAAATAAGTAACCGGGGTTTGGGGCAGCGCCCCATTATTAGTTAATATAAAAAGCAAAAAGGGCACGTGCGACGTGCCCCTACTCTTTGTCTTCTAGTCTAAGATTAATCCCCATAATCGACAGATTCAAATCCTTCAGCACTTCCCTTGCGACCCCGGCTTCCTCTTTATCCACCATAAGACGCGCCGGCTCCACCAACAGCCTCACATGCATAAAGTTTTCTCCATGGAAATAATAGATAATGTCCTCAGCGTCCAGAAGGCTTTTGATCAGCGCCACATCAGCCGGATTATATGTGACCATGATCTCCTCGTATTCGATATACTCGGGCTTTAGTTCCGGCTGAAGTTCCCTGACCAGATCAACATTGCAATCGGCACATACAGAAAAGCCTTCGCGATATTCGGTTCTACATTTTGGACAGAACATAGTAACTCGATCTCCTATCCGTCTTTCTCCGACTTCCATTCTCCATAGTATTACGAAGGATGAATGATCGGGGAATCCGGTCTTTTTAATCTTCCGCACTTTTGCACTTCCGCGCTATCATTGTACCGTGTCCGGGGGCTGACCCCTCAGTTTTATTAGGCCATGACCTTCAACCGTTTGAGTTCGAAGTAGCACCTCGCGCAGACGTGGACGTCAACAAGCGCACTATGTGCGCCATCGAATGACTCGTTGAAAAGCTTCATGTGTAACTCCTGGAGGGTAGGCCATTTGTACCCGTATGGGCCGGGTAGTCGGCAGTAATTTGTTGCTCCTTGCATCGTGCATTTGCGTTGCTTCGACTCTACAACGTTGATGGAACCGACTCGCAGAAACTCAGCACCCAGAATCTTCTCATCAAACTGAATGTTGTGCGCTACTAACGTGGATGCCTTGTTGATATTTAACGTGATCGCACTGAGGATGACCTTGAGATCGAGCCCATTCTCAGTCGCCATCTCGGTGGTGATGCCGTGAACCTTAGCGGCATCTTGTGGGATGGTAAAGCCGTCGGGCTTGACTATGTGCTCGGCACTTGCTACCTCGTTTGCTTCCTCGTCGACCAGTAGCCATGCAATCTGGACAAGCCTCGGCCAGTTCCGATGGTCCGACGCTGGCGCCTTGTAGTTCCGTGGGATTCCGGTTGTTTCTGTGTCGAAGAATAGGTACATGTGTTCTCCTGTGGCCTAACGCTGTAGTCATAGATGCAGAGCACTGAATGATTTAAAAGAGCAAAAAGACGTTCTTAAAAACTAAAACCACTGCTCAACTGAAAAAGCGTCCTGTGGTTTGCATTCACTGCAGTGTTAGGTATCTTTTTTCAGAATTTTTATGATATGTTTTGAGAGATTTTCGTTTATGTCGTCCTGATCAAATCTTTTCTTTTCACGCAACTTCCAATTCAGCAACTTTACGAACACAAGGGATGATACCGCTGGTTAAGTCTTTGTATAAATCTTTTAAATTTTCTTTCAGTTCATCAAAAGTTTCCCCCTGCGTCATGTAATCAGGATATTCTTCCAGATAGCCGAGCCACATATTATCGTCTTGCCAGTGTATGAACTTTGTGGTTTCCATAGAAATTCTCCTTTCTGTTATCTCTATTTTGTCCTATTTTGTCATATTTTTTAGATTTTCTCCTGCCTGATGAAACGCTGGAGGAATTACGTCTGCCAGCCGCCGGCTTTGCCAGTAGGCTGCATGGCCTGTTAGGCAATTTAACATAACTCAAAGAATGATTCTTTACCAAGATGCCTGATGAATTTTTTTGCTTGTTTATTCAGGCTTTTGATCAGCGGCACATCAGCGGGGTTATATGTAGCCATGATCTCCTCGTATTCGATATATTCGGGCTTCCGACTTCCATTCTCCATAGTAGCCTACTTCGCCGTAGTGCTACGAAGGCCGAATTACGAAGGATGAATGATCGGGGAATCCGGGCTTTTTAATCATTCGCACTTTTGCGCTTCCAGGCTATCATTGTACCGTGTCTGAGGGCTGATACCTTTGCTTTCTACAGACATGTTCAGAAAAGGTACATGATCCCGGAGTGACCGGAATCATGCTTATAGAACATGACCTGTTACCAGTTAATTTGAAATTAAGTCAGAATTTGTTTTTTGTATCGCTTCACTTGACGGATTTTTTACAAAATCCGTAACGGGTGTCTTTTTGCTCTTGACAACCGGAGGCCTTATAAATGTTATGTAGCTTTTTAAAGTTTGTCGTATTCTTCCGGCTCTACATTTGCTACTTTCGACATGGCTTTTTCAAACTTTTTCCTGCTTCCTCTTTTGGCTCTTCCCTCAAGATACTCGCCAGTAATTAATGCTGATATTTTTTCCGCAAGTGCCGTTGCTACAAATTGATTAATAGACACATGATCTTTTTTGGCTAACTCACGAGCAGTTTCATGCAATGAGTCAGGCAACCTTAAGCTAATCGTACTCATTTTATCACCCCTATTAATTTTAGGAATTCCTTTGGCGTTACCACTCGCAAACCAAAGGTTCTAACATTTTGAAAATCGTTTTTGTTGTACGTAACTATAAAATCACATTTTGCTGCTACTGCTGCTTCCAGTACCATATCATCTTTTGGATCTTTCAAATATGGTCTCCAAAGGTAAAATATCTTCCAACGTTTGGCTTCTGCCTAATCCCACTAAGTTGACCGGCGAATCCCATTTAGATTGACCGGAATTATCTCATTCAAAAGCTGATGAATTTATTTTAAACGATCCTTTCAATT
>JAGVGM010000342.1 GCA_020057065.1 Thermodesulfovibrionia bacterium | reverse complement strand
CATTTTGCTTCTCAGGCTTCTCGATAATGGTTTTAATCTTTTATTGTAAGAAAGCATAGTTGCCTGACGAGTCTTCAAATCCCCCCTGCCCCCCTTTTCCAAAGGGGGGATTTAAAAGGAACCGCCGCAGAGACAGCGGGGTATTTAAAAGAATAAAATCTTCGCCCTCTGAACTTCTCTCAAGGGCTCTGTTCGAGATTGCGCAATCTTCTGCAAATGCTGTTTATTTTCATTGGTCAACTGCAACTTCGCTCTCTTGCTGAGTCGTGACATATTATATCCTCCTGCATAGGTTTAGATTTAAAAAATCACACGCCCGCTTTTTTGTAAAGCTTTTAATGATACGTTATAATAGTAATAAAAGAATTGAAACAAATAAAATATTTTTCTTCATCCCCGTCTCCCTTTGATTAGTGCATAAGTACGAAAGCGCTAAAGTTCTTTAATTAGGACACGCCCCTGATCCTCTTGCTTAGAGAGGGAGAAGCTCCCCCTTTGAAAAAGGAGGACTGAGGGGGATTTTATAATCATCTCTTTTTGACTTAAACCAAACCATATGGTAAATTTGAAATATACTCTCTTTTAAGGAGATAACAGTATGTCTAAAGTAATTGAAGCCGTTTTTGAAGACGGCGTTTTTAAGCCTGTCCAGAAAATACGCATTAAAGACAAACAGCGGGTACAGATAAAGATAATTGATAAAGACTGGCAGAAACGCTTTGACAGCATCATTAAAAAAATTCATAAAAAAACTGCTCGTTATACCTCTGAAAAGATAGAGGCTGATATTGCTCAGGCTGTAAAAGAAGTCAGGGAAGCAAAACGTGACCGTTAAGGCTGTAATTGACACCAATATCCGGGTGTCGTCATTAATTAATCCCTTCGGTTTTCCTGCCAGACTGCGAAAGTCTTTTGAAGATGGCAACTTCCATGCTGTTATTTCCGCCCCCATGCTTGACAAACTTTCTGAAGTCCTCAGCCGTCCAAGAATAAGAGAGAAGTACGGCATTACTGAAAATGACATAACCGGCCTTTTATCATTGATTGAAGAACAGGTAGAGGATGTAGCGGTATCGGGCGATATAACCTTGTGCAGGGATAAAGACGATGACCTTGTTATTGAAACAGCTATCAAGGGTAAAGCTGAATATCTTGTTACCAGAGATGATGACATAAAGTTTGATAAGAAGGTATTGTCATTCCTGAAGCAGCACAATGTAACCGTTATTTCGCTCTCAAAAATTTCAGCCATGATAGATAAATCCTGATTCCTGATTTCTTTAATACTTGTCATAAGATGAAATTATGGAATAATAAAATATTTTTCTTCATCTTCAAATTCTTCCTGAGGCAAGGAACGAAGCTCCGAGCCGACTCCCATTATTGCTTCAATCAATCTCTCATTAGTCATTTATCCTTAACGCCCTTTACCTTCCCGCATATCCTGCAGACATCATGCTTTGCCCTCGTCTTCTTGTACCCATCCCAGTGCTTGCACTGCTGCCCGAGAAATTCCCACGCCAAGCCGAGCTGCTGATAAATGTTGAAATACGTCTGAAAGTCATTACCGGCTGCCTTTTCAACAGCAAGAAACTTCTTGCTGACAAAATCCATGCTCCTGAAAAGCTTTCTCAGCTCTTTCTTGATATATCCCTTGTTCGTCTCTGACCTTCCACTCATGCCGAACTTACAATCTTTAGATCACGGAAATTGCTCCTATACACTCCAAGGTCCCGCGATAGCAGGCAGTCGGCATGTACAAGGGCATGAGCGCCTATGAGAAAATCGCCCAGGACAAGCTGTCTTTTTGTAAGCACTGCCTTACATTTAGGGCAGGCCGCTTCAAAAACATTGCCGCAATTGCCGCAGGGAAAACGGTCTTTTCTTCTCTTCTTCGCAAACTCGGCCCATCGCATTCCGGCTATGTGAAGCGACTTTTCATTAGACTGGACAAGTCGCATCCCAGTCTCTGCGAGGAATAGTTTTAGCTCCTGTTCAGACGGAAACCGGGCCGCAAGCTCGGCAAAGACTACCTCACAGAGTATTAACTTTCCGCTCGAAAGATGCTTGTCCAGAAGCCTCTTTGAGGATTCACTGTGGGACTCGCCGGGGATCAGAATATCGAGAAGGATATTGGTATCAACGGCGGTTATCATGGCCCCGAAGCTCCTTCACAAGATCATCACTTTGCTGTCCCTCAAGTTGCTTAAGCCTGCCGACCCACTTGTCAAAGGGAGATTTCTTAACGGTCTTCTGAATATAGATGAGACCATTTTTTTCTTCAAAGCCCACATCCTCCCCCGGATGCACTCCGAGTTTTTCCCTCACCTTCTTGGGGATGGTCACCTGTCCTTTGGATGTAACTTTTGCTACTATCATTAGATTACCTCCGAGCAAGGAAATTAAATCCTTACTTTAATTGTAAGGAGGATACTCTCTTTTGTCAATCTTTATCCCGGCTCAACTATCTGTCCGATCCTGTGGATACGTCCGAAGCTCTGCGATAGTCCTGGCAGCGGTCGCCTGATCAACAACATCTTCTTCAGTATTCTCGATCTCGACATCAGGGGCATCCTCTGAGAGTTGGTGCACACCGTCACGGAACTTACTTTCAAACCGGTCGCCATCAATAACAGTTACAAGAGAATCTGGAAGAATTCCTTTTATAGAAGCTCCTCATGTTAAATCTTCAAGCCTTGCCATTTTATATATATCCCCTCATTCTTCATATTACAAGCCTGTATTCTACTACTAATCAGAATACAGATAAAATTATTATTCATCTACTTCAAAAAAGTAAATAGAAAAAACCGGTGTTTGTTAGATTTTCAGAACCCGGCATAGATTAGAATCTCTGTTTTTGTTATTATATGCCTGCATTTTAAAAATCCCCCTTCATCCCCCTTTTTCAAAGGGGGACCTTCCATTCTTCCCCTCTTTGACAAAGAGGGGTTAGGGGAGATTTTATTAATAAATATTCACTATGAAAACAGTAATCACCATAGACGGACCTTCGGGCGCAGGCAAAGGCACGATAGCCAGGCTCCTGGCCAAAAAACTGGGATATAACTACCTTGATACAGGAGCCCTGTACAGAGCAGTTGCGTGGAAGGTAAACAAAACTAAGATCGATCCCGACAACGAAAATGCATTAAAAAAATTGCTGAACAATACAGATATCGCTTTTAACGGAGACAGAGTTGCAATTGACGGCACAGATGTTACTTCTGCGATAAGGACAGCCGGGATCGGGGAGTTAAGCTCTCAGGTCTCAGCAATACCCGTTGTAAGAGACGGTCTTTTTTCGATACAAAGAAACATATGCCTTCAGGGCAAAATTGTGATCGAGGGCAGAGACACCGGAACAACCATTTTCCCTGAATCGGGGAACAAATTCTACCTCGACGCGGGTGTTGAAGAAAGGGCCAGAAGAAGATACGAAGAATTGAAATTAAAAGATCCCGGCATTACTATTGAAAAAACAATTGAAGATATCAGGAGGAGGGACTTAAGGGACTCATCCCGAAAGACCTCCCCCCTAAAAAGAACCGATGACATGATTTATATAGATTCAACAAATTTAAGCATTGATGAGGT
>JAGVGM010000027.1 GCA_020057065.1 Thermodesulfovibrionia bacterium | reverse complement strand
GCTAAATGTGAACAGGTAACAACCATGGACAAATCCTTACTTATAAGGGGTCCTTTTGCAGGCAGGATAAATGACGAAAAAATGAAGGAAATAGAAAAGGCAATTATGATAGCCATTGGGGTACTATAACAATAGGGGAGGTGCTATGAACCGATTACTAAAACCCCGTTTCTTTAAATAGAGCGGGGGTTTGTATTTTAAGGAATATGAGTATCTTATGAAAAAAGTGATAACTGGGATTGTAACTATCCTTCTTTTTACATCGTTTTCCACCGCCTTTGCCGAAATTAAAATTTTTGAAAGAGAGTATACCTACCAGGCGAGCGAAAATGATAGCAAAGTATCGTGTAGGGCTATTGCGTTGGAACAAGTCAAAAGGTTGCTTTTAGAGGAATTGGGGACCTATCTCGAAAGCCATACAGAGGTTTCAAACTTCCAGTTGACTAAAGATCAAATTACATCCCTGACTGCTGGTATTGTTCAGACCGAGATTCTTTGGGAAAAGTGGGATGGTGAAAAGTTTCGGTTAAAGGCCAAGATTGCAGCCGACCCCAACGGAGTTACAAAAACTATCGACGATTTTAGGAAAGACCTTCAAAAAACAAGAGATTTAGGGCGTGTTAGAGCAGAAGCGGATGAGTATCTTCGGGAAAATGAACAACTAAGAAAGGAACTGTTATCAGCCAAAGGAAATATCGAAAAGTTAAAGAAATATAATGAAAATATCGATAAATTGAGGGCAACGGATTGGTATGAAAAAGGTTCTTCCATTTGTGTTACAAATAAAGAAGGTGCTGTTGAAGCCTTTAGCAAAGCCATTGAGTTAAATCCCAAGCTGGCTGAAGCTTTTGTTTTTAGGGGCACGACCTATTTGGTATTGTTGAAACATCGTGAGGCGCTTGATGACTTCAATAAAGCCATAGAACTTATAGAAACACTTCCCTCGAAGGAAGGTATCTCTCTTGTCTATTCACTTCGAGCAATGGGGCATGCTAAAATTAAAAATTATGAAAAAGCCATTAACGATAGCAATCGAGCAATCAGATTGTGCCCTTCTTCTGATGGTTCGGGGTTATCGTTTGCTTATGTTTCTCGTGGTTATTCTTATGCTATGTCAGGGAAAAATCAAGAAGCCCTACTTGATTTTGATAAAGCACTTTATTCCGCCCCCAAATCAAACGTGGCCATTCTTGTATACCAATATCGTGGTAGCGTTTATTTCAATATGGGCAATTTCAAACAGGCAATTAATGATTATGAAATGCATATCAAGCTTTTCCCATTTAAAGCGGAAGCATTTGTTTATTATAACTTAGGAATTGCTTATGATAAGCTTTTCAATTACGAAAAGGCCATTGAAAACGTGAAAATTGCCGCAAGGCTTGGACATCTTGCAGCACAAGACGCCCTGAGACAAATGAAAATTGGATGGTGATACTTCCCATAAGTCGGATCGTACACTCCGCATAAGGAGACCTGTAAATGCCTGTGAAATCTTATGATATTGAGGAATCTGTAATTAACCTGCCATCTTTCGATAATGAAAGTTGGATAATTGCAGTAGAACAGGCAACCGGGTTAAAGCAGGAGATTTTACGAATTCAATACAACACCTTACTTCTCTTAAAGGATATAAATGATAATAAGGCTTCTTTTGAACGGCTAGCATGGTTCAATATATGGACGAGGGAAATGCTTTTATTGGATTCGGTTTTTGCAGCAAGCGATCACAATTCCGAGTTCTTGCTGCAGATACTGGACAGGATCTCTTTTGAGCTAATGCTGCATTTACACACAATATTGGATCCTCTTGTCTGCGTGGAAAAGAAAAGCAAGAGCGTCAGTAGTGGCCCCGCAGAAACGCGCAATACAATGATCGTTGACAGATTACGTGCCTACACGGCATGGTGCTTATGGAACGATTTAGACTACTTACAAGACTTTACTCATCCTGAAACCTTAAAACATATATGGAGCCCCGAGCCGGCGAGAGGCATTATGGCCGATTCGGAAAACTACGCTGAATATGTAAAGTATTACGGAGAAATTGATACCGAGACAGATGAAAAGTTACTTGCAAAGGGCCTTTTCAAGCAGCGTGATCGTGGACTTCATAACAAGCACAGGTTGCAAACATGGCTGGATCATAAGGATCTTATTAAATGGAAAACAAAGCTGAAGCAACTATCAAAATTTAACAATTCGTCACCATCGTTTTTTTCCTTATTTGATGAGTCAGAGAAATCAATTTGTAAACGCCTTAAGACTTTAAACCTACGTTTTATGTATGTATCATATATCCAAAGCTCCCTTCTCATTCATGGCTCATCTTTAGAGACAAATCTGCGATTTCATGAAGAGGGCTTCACTCTCAATACCATGAAAAACGAAGAGTCATCAAGTGGCTTGACAAAATCGATATGTGGCAAATGTATGACCTTCTTGATTGTGTTAAAGCTTTTGCAGGCTGAATTATGGAAACAATGAAGATAGGGGGAAATAGAGGGACGTTTCCAAAATTATCACTTTTTTTCTTTGCCTCCATACTCCTGATACTACTCCGACAATCCATGTTTTAGAGAATTCGGGGGAATTCGGGACATAATACTTAATTCTTCAAAATAGTTTGTGGTCTCATATTTGTAAGTGTGTAATAATATTAGCAAGTTCGCCTAACCAGTCACTACCTTTGTCGTTCGGCGTTGAAAAGAATCGATATTGGTGTTATTTACGTGCAAGGTGCCAAGCAATAGGAGGTATGTCATGCCAGCAACTCTTAAAAAGGTGGAACAGGATG
>JAGVGM010000079.1 GCA_020057065.1 Thermodesulfovibrionia bacterium | reverse complement strand
TGAACAAGAACCAGATCGCAAAAAAATACAGCAAGGCGCTGCTTGGCAGGGTTGAAATCGCCAGGATACCTTCTGTTATAGAAGAACTGAAGGCGTTCTCAAAACTCATTGATACAAACAGAAAGCTGAAGCTTCTGTTTACAGGTCAGATATTTTCAGAGGATGAAAAAAACAAGGCCCTAAGTGCAATACTCCCGGGACTTAAGTTTTTATCCGATACAGAGAAATTCCTCAAACTTTTAGTTGAACAGGGACACCTTGCAGCAATTAAAGAAGTTATTGTCGCTGCCATTAATGCATATAACGAATTGCAGAAGAAGGCTACAGCGGTTGTAATATCTTCTGTGCACCTGGATAAGAATTATTCTGAAAGACTTAAGAATGTACTCAAAGCAATGACGCACAGGGAAATTGAAATTGAGAGCCATGTGGATCCATCCCTGCTCGGCGGTTTTATAGTAAAGGTCGGCAGTACGATCTATGACAGCAGCCTGAAAGGCCAGCTTCGTCTGTTACGTGCGGAGTTAATGAAATAAATCAATAAGCTGATAGCTGTTAGCTGTCAGCTATTAGCTAAAAGATTATACGGGGGTGTTTAAATGTCGATCACAGAGCTTAAAGCTGAAGAAATAAGTGAGTTAATAAAAAAGCAGATTGCTGATTTTGAAAAACGTGTCGACGTAAGTGAAGTCGGTACGGTTATCAAAGTCGGTGATGGTATTGCAAAGATCTACGGCCTTGACAAGTGCATGGCCTCGGAGCTTCTCGAGTTTCCCAATAATGTGTTCGGTATGGCGCTTAACCTTGAGACAGATTCTGTCGGCGCCGTTCTGTTTGGTGAGGATACCCTTATCAAAGAAGGCGACATTGTCAAACGCACAGGCAAAATTATGTCGGTGCCTGTTGGAGAAGCGCTGCTTGGAAGAGTGGTTAATGCTATCGGCCAGCCGATTGACGGAAAGGGCCCGATTGCTTCGGAAGAAACCAGAATAGTTGATGTCGTGGCCCCCGGTATCATTGACAGGCAGCCTGTTCGTCAGCCTCTCCAGACAGGCCTGAAAGCTGTAGACGCGATGATCCCTGTTGGAAGGGGACAGAGAGAGCTTATCATCGGCGACCGGCAGACAGGAAAAACCGCGATAGGGATCGACGCCATTATTAACCAGAAAGGCGGCGATGTTTTATGCATATATGTTGCTATCGGGCAGAAACGTTCCAACGTTGTCCGCGTTGCCAAAAAGCTCGAAGAAGAAGGTGCATTGGCGCATACAATTATTGTTTCTGCAACAGCGAGTGAGCCCGCACCCCTCCAGTACATTGCTCCATATACGGGTTGTGCAATGGGAGAATATTTCAGGGACAAGGGCAAGCACGCATTGATAGTTTATGATGACTTGAGTAAACAGGCCACAGCATACAGGCAGCTTTCGCTGCTGCTCAGACGTCCCCCCGGACGTGAGGCTTTCCCCGGAGACGTTTTTTATCTCCATTCAAGGCTTCTTGAAAGGGCGGCAAAACTCTCTGACAAACTTGGAGGCGGTTCACTTACAGCGCTCCCGATCATTGAGACACAGGCCGGTGACGTGTCGGGTTATATTCCGACAAACGTTATTTCCATTACAGACGGTCAGATTTACCTTGAACCGGAGCTTTTCTATGCGGGCGTGAGACCGGCGGTTAACGTGGGTCTGTCAGTCAGCCGTGTCGGCGGCGCGGCCCAGACAAAGGCAATGAAGCAGGTTGCCGGAACCCTCAGGCTCGACCTTGCGCAGTTCAGGGAAATGGCGGCGTTTGCCCAGTTCGGTTCTGACCTCGATAAAGCAACTCTCTCACAGATAGAGCGGGGTAAGAGAATGGTTGAACTCCTGAAGCAGGGCCAGTATGTTCCGATGTCGATGCAGGACCAGGTAATTATTCTATTTGCCGGCACACAGGGTTACCTCGATGACATTCCGGTTGAGGCCATAAAGAAATTTGAAGAGGAATTCCTGAAATTCATACGTGGAACAAAGGATGATATTCGCTCGGAACTTGCGGAGAAAAAAGCAATCGACGATAACCTTAAAGCAAAACTGGCTAAGGCAATAGAAGAATTTAAGAAAGGATTTCAAGCGTAAATAGAAAGGTTCGAGGTAATGGGTCATAGGTGATTGGTAAAAACCCATTACCTATATCCTATAACCTAAATTTAAATTATGGCTACTCTAAGAGATATAAAGAAAAGAATAAAGGCTGTTCACAATACCCAGAAGATAACAAAGGCCATGAAGATGGTGTCTGCATCAAAGCTGAGAAAGGTGCAGAACCGGATGCTGGATCTGAGACCTTATGCAGACAAGATGCAGGAAGTTCTTATAAGACTTGCCAAAGGCGCTGACAGGGAATCGCATCCGTTGCTTGCATTCAGGGCCAGAAAGACAGTCGAAGTTGTCGTAATTACTTCTGACAGAGGGCTTTGCGGGGCTTTTAACACAAATATCCTTAAGGCGGCGCAAAAATGCATTAACGATTACAAAAAAGAAGGATTTGAAGTAAGCATAAGCACTGTTGGTAAAAAAGCAAGGGATTATTTCAGGAGAAGAGGAGTCCCCGTGCGAAATTCGCGGATAGGCATTTCAGGGAATATACGTTTTCAAAATGCCGAGGAAATCGCTAATGACGTCAAGGAAAATTATATAAATGAAACAATTGATGAAGTGATTGTGGTATATAATGCATTTAAATCAATGGCGACACAGACAGTTACTGTAGCGAAGCTTCTTCCATTGGCTCCAATAGAAGAGGGAAAAGAAGGGTCTGCCCCTGAATCCGCGACGGTCGATTTTATTTATGAACCTTCCATGGAGGCAATCTTTGACAGATTGATTCCGAGGAATGTGGATATACAGATTTACAGGGCGCTCCTTGAAAGCTCAGCGGCTGAAGAGGCTGCAAGGATGAGCGCTATGGAAAATGCAACGAAGAGCTGTAATGAAATGGTAGGCAAGCTCACGCTTCAGTACAACAAGGCCAGACAGTCATCCATCACAGGTGAGTTAATGGACATCGTAGGCGGTGTTGAGGCGTTGAAAGGATAAAAATAAGGATTAGGGATTAAGGGTTAGGGGTTAGTTTCCAAGTGCTAATCCCTAATCCCCTATCCCAACAAGATAAGGAGGTCATAGATCATGAATGAAGGTAAAGTTGCTCAGGTCATCGGCGCAGTTGTTGATGTTGAATTTGAAGATAAAATGCCTGGAATTTTAAATGCACTTAAGATTGCACAGCCGGGGGATAAGGAAAAAGGCATACCCGATATCAATATAACACTTGAGGTCGCTGCTCACCTTGGTGATAACATGGTGAGAACCGTTGCAATGTCGGCAACCGACGGACTTGTCAGAGGGACCAAGGCTGTTGATACAGGACAACCGATCACAGTTCCTGTCGGAGC
>JAGVGM010000148.1 GCA_020057065.1 Thermodesulfovibrionia bacterium | reverse complement strand
GGACTTTCCTTTTTGACACTGTTTTTTGAAAATCCAGTTTTCTTATCCCGAATACTTCTCTCAGAGGTCTTTGCATTTCCAGACATTGATTCCTGCATCGTCAATTCCACGGTAAAAACCCTCTCCTTTTCATGATTCATTACTGCAAAGACAGACAAAATGACCATGTGCAATAACATCGAAACCAGCAATGGAGATGTCTTTGCCTTAATCCCTAAAACCTTAATGTTATCTCTCCAAACCATGACCTTCCCGGCGCTTTGTAATAGGCAAAATATTCTTTGTCAAAGATGTTGTCTACAGAAAAAGAAAGAGTGGCATTTTTTGTAACCTTATAAGAGACCTTTGCATCTGTTGTAAAATAAGGGTCGTATGAGGTATAGACATTATTCACCGTGTCTTTGTTTTCATCATTTGAATGCCTCTTGCTCACATACCGTCCTGTCAATGAAGCAGAGAACTGGCCTCTTTCAAGCTCTCCTCCGATGTTGAACATCCTTTCAGGAACATAGGTCAGTTTCTTGCCGACTGTTTCGGGTTTGGCATTGTTTTTCTTTATCTTTGCACCGGCATATGTGAAGTTGGCAAAGAGCCTCAGCCATTTATCGAATCTCTGCTCAGCCTCAATCTCCACGCCCTTGCTCTCTGCCTTTCCTGCATTTATTAATTCCTGATATGTTGCTGTAACAGTCTTCCTGTAGATAAGGTCTTCCATGTAGTTTTCAAAATATGCAGCCTTGACTTTGGCTCCTCTCCAGAGTCCCTGCTCAATTCCTATATCCCACGATGTAGTAGTCTCGGGCTTTAAATCGGGATTTCCTGCATAGGTGGTACCTGATGAAGATGTCCATGTCCTGTAAAGCTCATAAATAGTAGGAGGTCTGAATGCCTTTCCAATTGAGGTTCTCAAAGTGGTCTTATCAAAAGCCTTATACACAAGGGCAGCCTTTGGACTAAAGGCAGAGGCATTTCTTGAATCGTATTCCTTTGGATAACCAGCAGTGCCGACCTGATTCACATAGCCGTCATAAGTCTCCCACCAGTCCTGCCTGAAACCGATATATGCAGTGAGATTTTTAAGAATCATTATTTCATCCTGAACAAATAAGGCGTATGTCCTGTTATTTCCTTTTGCCTGATAGGAGAGGGTGTTTTTTGATGTTTCGTCCCTCCAGTTTGTGAGGTTTGTGTCCTTTGCATCAGCCTCTCCATATTTCACAGAGCCGCCAAAAGTAACGATATGCCTCTCAAGCAGAGGGATGGTGAATTGAACATCAGCAGTGTATGCCTTTGAAGGGGACTCGCTCAACTTGCCTGTGCCTCCTGAACGCGTGGCGGTGGAGTTAGGGGTTACATACCACGACTTTTCCTGTTCAGCAAGCCCCAGTGATATTTTTGTCTTCACATCTCCAAGCACAGTTTCATAGCCCATGCCGTAAATATTCTGTATCCTGCCGCCGGAGCCTGAAAGAAAGGATGATTCCTTCATGGTGCCATAAGACCAGACCTCGCTGCCCGCAGCGTTTTTCAAATAGGGGTGAGGGGCGTCATAGTTATATTCATAGCGGGTTCTCATAAAGGAGAGGTTAATATTTGATGTTTTAGAGAAATCATATCCTGCCTTGAGGATTACATTGTCATCCCACCACCTGTTATCACCCTTATCGCCGATGAGGTAACGAGTATTGCCTTGATTGTCCGTTGTTTGTGTCCATCCGGTAATGCCTGCTGTGGGTTTGCTGCTCTGGACATTAAAGTCTGCCGGATAGCCGTTTGCCGCCTTATAGCCGTAGCTTACAAACAGACTGAATTTGTCTTTGAACTTATCCCCATAAGAGAGATAGAACTTCCGCAAGTCATCCATAGCATCGCCCCTGTCCCAACTTGAGCCATAGCCAGTTTTCAGAGTAAATTCCCTCTTTTCAGGCATCTTTGTGATAATGTTTACAACACCGCCCATAGCATATCCGCCGTAAAGGCTTGAAAATGGGCCTTTCACAACCTCTATCCTTTCCACATCCTCCACTGCCATACCGCCGTAGCGGACGCCTCCTGAGTAGGAGTCATTGAGGGTTATTCCATCCATTAAAATCAAAGTCCTCTGCTGAGAAGGTATGCCTCTCAGAGTAATAGAAGACATGGTGTCCATCAGCCCCTTTCCTCTGCTGTTAAAGACACCAGAGACAGTGTTTAATGCCTCATCAACGGTCTTGATATTCCTTTTTTCCATGTCATCTTTTGTTACAACAGAAACACTGCCCGGCGCTGACTCAAGTTCCTTCTCGGTTCTCGTGGCGGTTACTACGATTTCTTCAAGCGATGCGGTCTTTTCCTGCGCAAATGCAGAAGTGACAAATAGGCTGATGGCTAAAGGCGAAAGACTAAAGGCAAGCAAAACAGTGATGGGTGATGCGTAATGCGTGATGTGATTTAATAAAGATAAAAATCTTTTCATCATTTCCTCCCGCGAGAAATTTTTTGTGGATTCGTTCAGAGTCTTATCTTGAGTCTTTAACTCATAACTCAAAACTCTTAACTCTGAACTCTTTATGGTCTGGATAGGTTTTCCGGCTCAGGGCATCCATTACCTGATTGCTTCATGCCTTCAGGTAATCCTTTCTACTCGCCCGCCTTCCCATCATGATATTACTCATGACAGTGGCTTCTTTTTGGGCTTTCGTTCCCTTTACGGCTGCGGGGCAGCGGGAGAATTACACTCCTCTTCCCTAACATCCAGCCTTAAAGTATTACGATTTTTAAATTCGTGTTACTTTTTATATCATTTATCTGCTTTGGTTGTCAACTCCTTCCAGTAATATCCTGCTGCGAAGCCTCCGATTGTGCCTGCGAGGAGAAAGACAAAAAGAAGCAAGTCGCCCTGATCTGTATTGATAAACGGCTCCCTCGCCTCTCTGCCATGCTCCTTTGCAACCTTCTCTATTACAGACTCGTCAACACCCTGCCATTTGTCAG
>JAGVGM010000377.1 GCA_020057065.1 Thermodesulfovibrionia bacterium | reverse complement strand
TGGCCAGGGCGTAGATGTCTTTTTTTGCCCCTTCTTTACGAAGGCCGACAGCTACCACGATAACGATCACCTTCGCTTTTTCGACCTTGTAGATAATGCGATACCGCTGACCGACGGCACGAACACTCCGGTATCCCGCAAGCTCGCCCAACAGAGCTTTTCCCTGCTTTTCCGGTTCCTGCCGGAGACGGTCAATGACATCCCCGATCTTTCCTCGGACCCGCCCGTCCGGAATAGCCTGAAGCATTCGTTGCGCCGTCGGCGTGATGAAAACAGGCCACATCACCGCTCCGCCCCGGCGCCGGTTTCTTCCCACGGGATAAGCTGTCCTGCTTTCAGCTCCTCTATGCTTTTCCTGAGTTGCATCATCAATGCCTCGTCCCCCAAAATCTCCAGGGTTTCTTCCAGCGCTTCGTAAAGCTCCCAAGGCATAATGGCCATGACCGGTCTTCCCCGCCTGGTGACGGCAACGACGTCCAAGTCCGCCTCCTGCTCAAAAAGTTCCGGAATAGTCGTCAGTTTTTTTCTTGCTTCAATGATGGATAGGCTTTTCGGCATAAATCCCCCTTAATCTGTACTTTAATAAGTATCTCTTTTCGTACATTCCTTGTCAAGGTTTATTTCCTTTTCCGCCGCAATACTAATCCCACCATCCATTAACCGGTACAATTGCAATACAGTCCTTTTCCCTCCAAACCAACGGCCGTCCAAACCTGCGTCATCTCCTTGCAAAGCGCGATCTGAACCTTCCTGTTACAACGGCGAATCCCGCCTGCAATCGCGCGGAACATTTCAATCCTGTATTCCCTCGGATAGCGCAGCTTTCCTGCTTCGGCAATCAGCGAGCCATTGACCTTCAGCAGGGGCGATTCCGGAAAGCGCGTTTTGATGTGACTTGAGAGTCCTTCTGCGGGTCGATACTCGCCAATCGTGATCCTTGAAGGCTCGACGTAATCGAAAATCATCTCCGTAAGCCTGTGATAATCTTTTTCCCATGTTGAATATCGGACAACGGGATCGATTCGCAAACGCACCTCATACCCGGCATCTTGAACCTTGCGTGCCGCTTTTAACCGGTCCGTCGGTGATGGCGTCCGGTGTTCCAGATGCTGCCATACCTGGTCCGTATTGACACTGAACGAAACGATCGTCTGTCCGCCATGTTCAATCCCCAGGAGATTTTTTACACAGTCGCTCTTGGTCAGGAACAGCAGCTTCGTGTGAGGTGCATGTGCAGGCATAAACGGAACCAATTGCTCGGATAATCCGGTGACATCATCCACAGCCAGCGGATCGCCAAGTTCGCCAAGATTCAAAACACGAAGGGCATCGGGAACCTCTTGCCTGTCAAACTTCTCTATGTCCTTAAACATCCTGTCGTAATTCACAAAGTGCGTTGACACCGGGCAAGTGCGAAACGTCAGGTAAAGATAGCAGTATTCACACCAGAAATTACAGCTATTATAGGCCGTCAGTTTATAAAACTTCGCGCACCGGCCCAACGGGTGCTGAAATTGTTCGATGAACGGGCTCTTGCGGTCGCGAAGCAACAGGACATTCCGCTCCTCCATGAGCTTATCCATTCCCCGCTCGCCGTTGATCTTAGGTAGCGCGGAAAGCCATCTAACCGGCAGTCCCGACCTCTCGGCTATTCGCTGGACATGAGACCGGTCCGACTGTCCCTCTACAGCCCATAGTTCCCGGACCAGAGCATGATCCTGCTCGGCACCAGATGCTGCGTATGCGGCATGCTGTTCACGAACTACATTATTTCCATGTTCTATTGTCATGGACACCTGTCATTGAAAGATGTTTTTAGAGATTCATCCGGTTCTTGCCTACTTTTTGATTTGAAAAGGTAATACGGCTTCAGGATGATGGATTTGTTACACCTACGAAGTGAGTAGATTAAATCGCTGCTGATTCTTCATGATTTCTGATTGAATGTAGGTACCACAGCAACTTGATAAAACAAAAAATTAAGCAAACTGTCCCTATAATCATATAGTTGTCATTATACCGAAAGTACAACTCGGAAAGAATAAGGTGGTCAAGATTTAATAAGCCTATAAATTTTTTGCGCAGCGTCCGATGGATTTTTTAATATATCCTTCTCCCAAAGTCGAACGGCATGCCATCCTATCTTTTGTAATTCTTTTGTTTGCATAATGTCACGTTTAATATTTGTTTCGATCTTCTGAATCCAATACTGAGCATTCTTTCTATATTTTAAATCTTTCCTTAATTTTTTCCAATTTCTACCATGCCAAAAATCTCCATCACAAAAAACTACTACTTTCGCAGAATGAAAAACCAAGTCCGGCTTCCCAGGAAGATTTTTTACATGCAGTCTGTATCTGAGACCAAGGTTCCACACGTGATGGCGCAAAATTAATTCTACACGTGTATTCTTGCTTTTATTTCGGCTTTTTATTAGTGAAGATTGAGCAGAGGATGGTGTAAAGGCATCATATTTTGGAGATTTAATACTTGCTTGCAAAACATTATCCTTATATCTGCTATTAATAGCACAGGGCTTCCGCAATCTTTCTTGCGATTTCTACATTAACCGCATTTCCAAGCGCTTCATAGGCTTTTGTAGATGAATTAGGTAGGAATTGTAAATTATTCATGCTCTGAAGGCGACTGCATTCCCTAGGTGTCATATATCGTTTTTCCCATGCTATGATCGGCACCTGGGTTGATGTCATTGCTACTAAAGAAGGTGCTGTTGTAGGCCTCTTCACCCTTACACCTGATGCTCGAAATTGAATAACATACTGCCAAATATCCCTTTTTTCACCTTTACAGTTCCATTCAAGTTTCTGTAGACTCGGGGGAAATTCAAAGATTTGAGGGAGCCATGGCTTAATCCATTTTTTATTTTTTTGATAAAAGGATCGATTCTGTTGAATAAATTGAATCTTCCATGATGGGAATAACTGCTCTTCCACGCGCGCATAAGAAGGCAAGTGATCAAATCTCAAAGCTGGTGCTACTGTGGACAATTGGAAACCGTGCGCTCCTTTAAAATTTCGCAATCTCCTAGTACCAACGGCATGTGGTGTTGTGTCTACATACGGATATGTTGCTTCGAACTCCATTGTCCATATTGGAAAAGATGGGAGTTCTTCATCTTTTGGAGAGCGGTCTAAGAAATCTTGCCAGACTGTTAAACACTTAATGACCTTCGAAGATAACGGTTTTGCATCTTTTGGCATTTTATCAAGAATGGACTTAATTGAGCATTGTTCACCATTATTCTTTGGCCATTCAAAACTAGCCAATCCTGTGCGGCATCCTACTATAAACATTCTATGTCGAATCTGCGGTATACCAAAATCGTGGGGGGATATTATCTGAGCACGTACATCATAACCACACTCGGCAAGCGCCTTCTGCATTTTCTCCCATGTGCGTCCATTATTGTGTCTGCCTAGATTAGGAACATTTTCTAATATGACATATTTTGGCTTATGCACTTTTATTATTGGGATGACATGACTCTCAAAGAGATCGCCCCACTTGGGACACTTCGTACCCTTTTGATCTCCAGCCTTGGAAAAAGGCTGGCAGGGGAAGCCAGCACAAAGTATATCATGCTTGGGAATATCCTTGGCTTGCAGTATCTTTAAGTCTCCGAAAGGCAACATTCCAAAATTTTTCTTGTATGTTTCTCGAAGATCTTTGTCAATTTCACAGGCAAACACACACTCATGACCCAAGTTCCTAAGCGCTATATGAAATCCTCCCAGACCCGCGAAGAGATCAATAAATTTCAATATCATCGCCTTAGCTGTCCAGCCTAATAATTTGTTCTTTACACCACATTTTAAGTTCAGATTGAAAAGGTGAATCTGTTGCCTTGTTTATGAGTATATTGTATATTCGAATCCTGTCTATAATCAAGCCTGCATCCCGAGCAACGTCAACCCATTTTCTTTCATCTACTATGAACGGAATTGCTAAGCCACACAAAGGTGGACATCCCCAGTGGATGTAATCCATCCAGGCACGTATCCGAAGCTCACAAGATTTCCGTTCCCAATGCACGCCTGTCGCACATTGTACTAAAAGAACAATTTGACTGCTTTTTTTGTCATGAAATGGCTTCCAGGCTGCTATATCTACGGTATCATCCTTTTTCTCTGCACTAGGCGGCTCAATAAACCTCTCATTCATCTCTCTTGCTAATAACTCTACTCTTGTCTTGATATCTTTAGGGTCACCTGGCGCAACAGGCCAGCCAAATATCTTCGTCTTAAACTCACCGTATAGCTCCAGTATTTGGCTTGTAATACGCTCAAATAATTTAGCTGATTTAGATAAGTTATGAGTTCCGCCATAGACAGAGAAAATAAGGCACACCAAATAGGCCGGAATTTCTTCCCAATCAATTACACTATATACAACTTTTGATTCCACCTTAAACGGGGGCTTACAGTATACGCTCTCGCGTCGCTTCAATTCATTCCATATATTGTTAATAAAGCTCTCTTCTGGCTCAGATCCACTAGCTTCTTCAACATACCTTGCCAATTGTGCTTTCGACAATTTGCTTTTATTGTATGATATTGTTAACTCTACCCAATCAGAGACATTTTCAAGGTTGTCCGAATTTTGAATTTCCATTACTTTTTCTTCTCCTCAAAAGCAACTTCTACAAGTCTATCAACAGTTTCTTTACACTTCGTTATCTCATCCAGCACATCAGGAGTTTTATGTCTATGCACAATTCCGAGCACGGCTTCAAGCTTTCGATTGGCGTTAACTAAATGCTTTTTCACCATATTTTCTTCGCCATCGCTTTGCTCATATGCAGAAGATAGATCCCTTGTGGATATCAGGTATTCGGTTGCGTCTTTATTGGCCAGGATATGGGAAAGAAAATTTGTTATATCTCTCGACTCGTGGAGTACAGATCGCTTTTCCTTGCCTTCTCCAAAAACTAGTGAAAATAAATTTTTCAGGTTTTCGTATTTCCCACGTGGGATAGGTTCTTTCACGTCAGCATCTTTTAGTTTTTCAGGGATTCCAAGATATCGCTTTATGCTTCCTTGTCCAGTAGCCAACATTAAATATGAAAAATTCTCCTTTACAGGCTCAATATCAAAATCAAATTCAGATTTTGCCAATTCAGTGAGGCGGTAACAAAGATAATGTTTACGAGCAGAGTTCTGTCTATCTCCAATCTGTGCTTGAATATCATCCATGTCGTAATCTGCTGCTACCATGCTAGCAACATAACGAGCTTTCGCATAAGAGTCCCACTTTTTTATCCCCGCAATATGGCGAACACCCAAGTATGATAATACTTCATCTCTATTGTTATAAGATATTGCAGGTATAGATGAGATATCTTTCTTCACCTCTTGTTCAATACTAGGCCAACTTTTTATGCCAAATTTCTTTTGAAGCGTAGAATCGAGAAGTATCTTTATTGTAGCGACGCGACGATTGCCCTCAATAACGACAAATCCTTTATTTTTTCCTTTGGGTCCTATTACAACTATTGGCTCCTCATCAAAATACCCATTTTGGGCCATCGAAAAAGCCAATTCATCCAAATCAAAGAAATCGTATAGCGCTTCAAGTATTTCAGATTGACCTTTACCTTGCACTTCTTCAGGAAGTCTCGGATTCAATGGATCCAAATGCAACTCATCGATATTAATATATATAACTGTTTTCTTCTCTCCAATCCCTGCATGAATTTTATTTTTCATATGATCACTTTCTCATTTACTTATTTTATGATTTTTAAGATATCTGTTTGATATATAAGATAACTTTCTTTTTAGCTTTGTACAATATATGAACATTGCACTCATGGGTGAATTCCAGTTCAAAGTGCACCACTTAGAGCTTGACAGAATACCTCATGGGGTGTCTGGTAGTTGAGGCACTTCCTGGGTCTATTATTGAGTTTTTTGGCGAGGATTGCAAGATATTTTTCCGAGATGTCAAGAGTAAATAGAAATGTCCGCTTTTTCTGTTCTTCAAGGAGTGCTATTTGAGAACAGGAGGTGAGCGGCGGATGTTCGCTTTCCTCGCCAGTTATTCTTGTGCAGGAGTTATC
>JAGVGM010000085.1 GCA_020057065.1 Thermodesulfovibrionia bacterium | reverse complement strand
TTACTGCAACGGCCTCCAACCGGAGTTGATCGGAAACCAGCACAGGACCCCAAGCAGGATGGGCAAGAGAAACAGCAATAATCTTTTCTTTTACTTCCTGCGGCGTCTCATTGGGAAAAGTCTTTGGGATAGGCGGCATATCCACAAGCCCATCAATGCCTCTTTCCCGAAAAGCCCGTTTGTACTCGTAAAACTGGCTCCGGGAAACACCGTGGTGGCGGCATGCCTCTGATACGTTGCGAAGTCTTTCAGCAAGTTGTAGCAATGTTAGTCTCTTTTGTGCTATCTTCTTTGCGGCGGTCATATCTTCCTCCTTCGTTAATGTTTTTTTGGCAAAAACATCTTAACCGAAGAGAAGACTGACTGCCACTTTTTTAACCCGCAAACTGTACGGGAAGATATTAACTTTTACACATAATGCATCAATTAAAGACCAGCAGCCCTTCATTACCCTTGTTGACCAAATCCTCTCCGCCAAAAAGAAAGCCCCCAACGCCGACACATCTGCGCTGGAAGGACAAATTGACCAGATGGTTTATAACCTCTATGGGCTGACAGAAGATGAAATAAAAATTGTGGAAGGGAGAAAACAAGATATATAAATCATGAATCTTCTTGATTTAACCGTAGATTTCATATATATTTTATTTACACATAACGGTCGAAAATTAGAGGAGGTATATCTTTTTGATGCATACCCCAAGCGTAAGCCAGATTTCATCAGTCGAACTTCCAAGTTATAAAAAGCCTCCTGTTAATGAAGTTATTTGTGGGATGCGATTCCATACTCCTGCTAAGCTTCGAATTCCCCATATAGGTCTACTTTGGAATAAATTTCGCATGGATTATCCGAGAATCCAACATGCTCCACCAATAACCTCAGCTAAAGGAGAACTTCTGATAGATCAAGAATCAGGCTTACCCATACAAAGAGTTTGGTTCATTAATAAATCGGATGATCAGTTGATACAATTTCAGTTCGATCGTTTTTATTTTAATTGGAGACGGAAAGAAGGAGAATATCCTCGATATCCCCACGTCATCGAGCATTTCGAAAGGGTACTAAATATAGTTGAAATTTTCTTTAAAGAATTTGATCTAGGCGACATTACTCCTATCGAATATGAACTTAGCTATATCAACCATATCTCAAAGGGAGAAGGTTGGGAGACTATTGATGACCTCTCAAGGATATTTTCGGATTTTGTTTGGGAACAAAGAGTAGGGCGTTTTTTACCAAATCCATCAGGCATTGTTTGGAAAACGGAGTTCCCTCTCCAGGAGAAGATGGGGCGTCTTGCTGTTACTCTGAATCAAGCTACAAGAACTGAAGATAAAGTTCCCTTGTTTGTTCTCGAACTGAAAGCTAACGGGCTTGACAACTCGGCGGATAAAAAAGCCTTTCGTAAATGGTTTGATGCGGCGCATGAATGGATTGTTAGAGGTTTTACTGATATAACGACACCCGAGATTCATCAAATTTGGGAGAGAGAAAAGTAATGTCCAATCTGTATATACAAGAGCTTGACAACAAGCGCGTAGCTGTTCGAGAAGCCAGTCCGGCATATGGTACCGAATTTCTGACTGACACATCTCCAATGGAGAGACCATATTCTGGCGCGTGGGGAATTATTCTTATTCCCCCACTGATGCGAAGGCATAAATACTACTTTTATGACACGCCAGCCACTAACAAAGAAAGCGTGGAGGGGGTCATAAGTGAATGGCCTGAAAAAACAGATCCATTTACACAAGAAGATTTACTATATAGTGAAGATGAACAGGTACAAGAGTTAATTTCCCGGATTGAAACATCCCTCTTTATCCCATACCGACAAAAGTTAGCCAATAGGCTTGTTACATTATTCAAAGATGCAAAGGAAGAAGACCCTACTTGTCTTGGGATATCCGCTGGGTCCCTTCGTTATTTTTACAATTTTCTTCAATTGCATACCAATCTAAAATGTCCAACTATTTCTTTAACGCCGGAATATAATATCTATGCTTCTTGGAGGGATGATCAGAAACGATTATTCAGCGTGCTTTTTCTGCCAAATGGTGATGTTCGATTTGTTATATTCAAACCTAATGATAGGCATCCGGAGCTAAAAATTAGAATTTCCGGAATAACGACAACTGACTTTCTTATGGAAACGGTGGCACCATATGGCGTATGGGATTGGATCTCGGAATGAAAGGTGATAAGATTCCTGACCGGCACCATATTGCCCGGTATTGCAAACCTACTCAAATTGAGGATGGGCAGATTCAAGCCACTGCTTTCATGTTAAGGGTAGTTGATGAAAGTTTATCAGTAAATTGGTTGGAATTTCTTAGCCGAGCAGACAGAGAAGGAGAAATCGCTGAGCTTAGAAGAATTTACTCTACAAAATTAAGCGTAGGGGCACGTGCCCAGATAACTGTCTTGAATGTTGGTGAAGTTTACAATAAAGTACTCACAGAAAGCCCGGATAGCCGAAGCCTTGAAATTCTTCATGACCCCTTAGACAATGACCCTTCTCATAGTGGAATATATAACCTCAAAAATGATGATGAACTGATAGCCGAACTGATTCTTGAAACAGCCCTTGAGGCTTACCCCGCTCGTAACTAATACCAAATATTTACTGGGGAAAATCAGCACTTCAAAAGAGGTAAAAAGACAGCATAAATGCTGCCCTTATATCCTCACCACCAAAAAGAAAGCCCCCAATGCTGACACATCGGAACTGGAAAGGCAGATTGACCCCATTAGATATGACAAATTATCTAACAGGGTTGAGGTATGAAATTATCGAAAAACTACCGGATAATCAAAAATCAAAAGGTTTAATGATCCGTAACAGCACGGCGGAGTTTTTGATGTTTACCGCTGACTCCCGCCAGGATGAGCCGGGTGGCCTTTTGGGCAGAAATTCCGACTGCGAAGTCTTTGACTGAGACGTAAGGAGATTGGACTATGATTATCACCTGTTGGGGTTCCAGAGGTTCTGTACCAGTGTCAGGTAGAGAATACCTAAAGTATGGTGGAGATACCACATGCCTTGAGATAAGGACCAAAGATGGCGACATCCTCATAGTAGATGCAGGAACAGGCATAAGAAAGTTGGGAAACAAACTACTCAGAGAAAATCGGCAGAACTATCATATAATATTCACACATGCTCATTGGGATCATATTTTGGGGTTTCCGTTTTTCAAACCGATCTATGTCAAGGGAACAAACTTAAATTTGCATGGATGCCGATTTGCCCAGTCTTCCGTAAAAGATATTTTTCTAAATCCATGATACCCCCATACTTTCCTGTAAATTTTGGAGACCTTAAAGCTGATATTTCCTATCATGGAGCATGCAACGGGTGTTTTGAGATAAGTTCTATTCAGGTGACT
>JAGVGM010000018.1 GCA_020057065.1 Thermodesulfovibrionia bacterium | reverse complement strand
CGGAGCAGAAAGATCAAACATTAGCAAAAAAAGCTGCTTGAAGAATAACAATTAAATGGGAGCCATAAATAAATTTCAACTAAAAACTTGACATCTTCAGGAGTTTCCTATAATGGAAATACAATAAACGCTGATCGCACGGTGTGCGAATACGGGTGTATATCATCCTGGCCCGGGAATGAACCCGGCAGGGATGTAGTACATGCTTTTACAACAAGTTATATTCGATCTAATATAATTGCGACCTTAAGCAACCTCACATCAGATCTGGATGTTTTTATACTTCAGAACAATCAGTGTGAGACCAACAACTGCATAGCCGATAATAATAGTGCGACATACAACAATGCGCCCCGCGGGACTCACTACATTGTAGTGGACGGTTATTCAAGTGAATACGTTGGCAATTGTGAATATACTATGTTGGGTGCAGAAGGGGCGTATACCCTTACGGTGGAGGAGCAATGTATTGCGAATGACCTGATACTTGGGGTGCCGTTCGATTATGAGACCAACGGGCGACCTTCAAGTGTAAGTTACTACAATTGCTCAGGCTGGACCGAGAGCGGGCCTGAAGTAGTGCATAAAGTTACAACCACAAGGACAGGCGATCTCAGGGCTGAGTTGAGCAATCTCGGCGGTGTGGACCTCGATGTTTTTATTTTAAGCGATTGCACAGCGGACAGTTGTCTTCCCGGAGCCTTTGGAGACAATGCTGCTGTATATCCGAATGCTCCACCCGGGACATACTACATAGTTGTGGATGGATACAATGGCGCCTCCGGACCATATACACTGACAGCAAGCAATCCATGCGAAGGTGTGGTCTGCAATGACGGCGATGCCTGTACAACAGACACGTGCAATCCCTCAACCGGCAGTTGTGTGTATTCACCTAAAGACTGCGGTGACGGCGATGCGTGCACTAATGACGCTTGCTTTGCAACCGGCGTGTGTATACATTCCCAAATCAACTGTAATGACGGCGATGCCTGTACTACGGACACGTGTAATACATCGACCGGTTGTCAATACACAACGCTAAGCTGTAATGACAGTAATCTATGTACAAATGATTTCTGCAACCCTGAAACCGGGTGTGAATATCTGCCGATCACTTGCGGAGGTGGAGACATCTTTGACAGATGCAATATTTATTCATGTAACCCAAGCACGGGTTGTGAGACCACACCAGTCAACTGTGACGATGGAAACGCATGCACAGTTGATGGATGCAATCCTTTGACAGGGTGCGTCTATTCACCTTTAAGCTGCGACGACGGAGATGCATGCACAACAGACAGTTGTAATGCGTCCACAGGTTGTCAATATACGCTCAATGACACGGACCGTGACGGCGCTCCGGACTGCATCGATCAGGATGACGACAACGACCGCCTGCCGGACGACTGGGAGCGTTTCTACAATCTTGACCCACTCGATAACGGCAGTGTGAACCCGGATTTTGGCGCTGGCGGAGATCCTGACCAGGATCGGTACACAAACGACGAGGAATTCTTGGCAGGCACTGACCCCCGGAATTCGGACAGTCATCCAAACCTGCCGCCGGAGAGCGTCATTGACACGCCGGCTGATTCCACCACCATCATCGTGGGGGAGGGTGTTTTCTTCAGTGGTACGGGTTCGTCACTCTACGGCAACCTTCCCCTCACCTATCATTGGAATTTCGGAGCTGGAAGCGGCATACCTGATTCACAGATGGAAGACCCCGGAGAAGTTATCTTTAACAACCCTGGCATTTTCACGGTATCCTTAACTGTTACAGATTCATCGAGTTTGCCTGACCCAACTCCTGCAACCGTACAGGTTGAAGTAGACACTATTCCGGTTACAAAACCAGCAGAACAGGTTGCATCATTACAGTTGTTAAAGGAACAATCCAGTATAGCTCCAATTGTGCGTTTTGAAAGAGGCATTCCGCGCTTTGTAGAGGCGCGGGTAGAATTGCCTCTCACCGTAAAGGAAGATCCTGTGGTTAAGGCCATTTATTTCCTTGACCGCTTCAAAAACCTTTATCGTCTCTATGACCCGAAGTCTCAACTCTATCTTGACCGCATTGTATTTGATAAAAATGCGGGCCAGCATTTATTCTTCGGCCAGCACCTCAACGGGATACCGGTTTTTGCCGCGCAACTGTCAGAGCATATTTATGGTAATACTGTTCTTGGTACCAACGGCAATTATCTTGCAGAGATACCATGGTTCCAGAGGCCTGAAATAAGCGCAGATGATGCCGGGGATATAGCCATGCAGGAAGCCCCGGGAACACTTCTTGAGATCGTGGGAGAGGCCAGGCTGATGTACTTTAACAAGGGGCTTATTACCGGCAATGAGGCCGAGACGCACTTGGCATGGCATTGGTGTACGAGGCGTGCGCAGCTCAGATAACATAGGCGTCCACTGGACATATTTTATTGACGTCCACAGCGGTGAAATTCTCTTTGTCTTGGACGATATAAGAGACGGCGACAGGCCGGGAGAAGATTTTGATATAGAGACGGTTAACAATACCACATCATCAACCTGCTGGATACTCACAACAGACGACGACAAGTGGTTTGACGAGGACGGGCCTGACGGCTATCCAGGGACTGCGTCAGACCCGTTTAATGACGGTCAGGATGCCTATAATTTCACGCATCAAATATATCATTATTACTACGACAATTTTAAACGCGAATCATACGATGGGGACGAGGAAGACGTTGAAGTTTATGTGCATCGGGGGGTGAATTGGGGAAATGCACATTATTCGCAAGGATGTGACATTTTTGAATTTGGTGACGGTATGGTCATGCCGGATGTTTTTGCCCATGAGTTTACCCATGCAGTGACACACTCAACATCCGATCTGGTTTACTCGTACCAACCGGGGGCATTAAACGAAAGTTACTCTGATGTATTTGGGGCTATGGCGGATACTGCAAACTGGACCGTAGGCGAAGGTTCACCAATAAGGCCAAACAGTTGTACCGGAGGTCAGCCTGCGGGAACACTACGCGACATGTCTGATCCGCCAGACTGCGGTCAGCCGGACCACTGGATTAATTATTTAAATACTGTGAATGATTGGGGTGGTGTTCACGGGAACAGCGGCATACCCAACAAGGCGGCTTATCTGATTAGTGCGGGCGGCACCCACAACGGCATTACGGTAATCGGCATTGGCCGCGCTAAGTCCCAGCAGCTTTACTATTATGTCCTGACAAAAAAACTGACAAAGAATTCACAGTTCCGCGATGCCAGGGATCTGACAGTGTTTGGGGCGCGTATATATGAGTTTCTCGGATCCTATGGCGCGCCGAACTATGGATTTACTACGGCTGACGTGTGCAGCGTAATAAACGCCTTCGCCGCGGTAGGTCTGGGGCCGCAGGACAGGGACTGCGATGGCAAAGATGATGCTGAAGACACGGACGATGACGGGGACAAGATTCTGGATAACAAGGACAACTGCCCCACTGCTTCCAATCCAGGGCAGGAAGACACAGATAAGGACGGTCAGGGTGATGCATGCGATACCGACGATGACAATGACGGCATCCTCGATGACGGTAATGGCTCCGGTACTGCCGGCGACAGCCCCTGCTTCAATTTCATTACAACAAACTGTGACGATAACTGTCGCCTGATGCCAAACGCAAGCCAGTCTGATAGCGACAATGACGGGAAAGGCGAGGTGTGTGACGACAACGACGGTGACGGGGCATTCAATGCAATGGACAACTGCCCTTATTTATCAAACGCTGATCAGAAAGATACAGATAAAGATGGTAAGGGCGATGTATGTGACCCTGACGACGACAACGACGGCAGACCGGACGTCTCTGACAACTGCGTCACTGTTTCCAATCTAGGGCAGGAAGACACAGATATGGACGGTCAGGGGGATGCCTGTGACAACTGCATTAATACGAAGAATGAATATCAGAAGGACAACGATGGAGACGGTGTGGGCGATTCCTGTGATCCTGATGACGACAATGACGGTATCCTCGATGATGGTGACAACTCCGGTATTGACGGCGACCATCCATGTACCGGAGAGAATGCAACCGATTGTGATGATAACTGTCCTTTTGCTAAAAATCCCGCTCAGAATGACTTCAACGAAAACGGCAAGGGAGTGGAATGTGACCAGCAGGAGCAGGATGCTATCTGGGATATAATAAAGAAAATGAAAATTCGGTCATTTGCCACCTTGAAATCGGTAATCAGAATTCCGCTCCCTCCATGCATGGGATGTCCCGACTGGATACCGGAGATGTACAGAATGATCGTAAATGTTACACTTCCTTTTGATGATATGTATGTGCGCATTGTCGACGATCAGGGGTATTCTGTCAAAAAGGGTTCTTCCGGCTTAAATGTAAAGATGAGCTTTCACCCGGCGGCGGATTCCCTTTATCGTGCGCCTGCCATCATAATGGGTGAACAAACCGGTCTGACAGCACTGCAGGCTCTTGATGCAGAGGCAACAAGTGATAATGTTTACCGGGGGACAAAATATTTCGTCGAGATTTATCCTTCTGCCCAGGCGGATCAGGGGCAGCTTTACGAGATAGCAATTGATCTTGCATCCGACACTGATGGAGATGGCATGGGTGATAGCTTCGAGGAGGAATATGGCTTTGACCCACGGTTTGATGATGCAAATGAGGACCCGGATAATGACGGTTTTACCAATCTTGATGAATATTTGGGTGGAAGCAATCCTCGTAATCCTGAATCCATTCCGGTGAATAAAATACTTCTCCGGCTTTTCAAAGGTTTCAACCTGATCAATATTCCTGCTGATACAAACAACATAACCAATGCATATGCATTACTGTCTGTTCTCGGTAATCAGGAGCAGATTGAAAGCGTCCAGAAATATGACAAAACAGCCGGGGGATTCCGCAAGGTAGGATACGATGCCTCTGGAAATTCGACCGGTGATAACTTTACTCTCACAAATGTTGATGGTTTGATAATCTACGGCAAGGACGATAACACAATCTCTGTTAATAGCTTTGCCGCATGTCCATCACTGGATCTTAAAGCAGGTATGAATATCGTCGGGGCGCCCTGCGCTTTGGCGGATACAACGGCATTTCAGTTACTTCAGAAGATCGGCAATGAATCAGTTGTCTCCGGTATCCAGAGATATAACCCTGAGACAGGAAAATTTGAAACTGCAAGTTATCTGAACGGTCAGACAGTCGGCGTTAACTTCCCGATCAGGGCAGGCGAGGGATATTTCATCTACATGAAAAAAGATGTGTTGGGATTTAAGCCGTAACTTCTATGTATTTCCCTGCAAATGGGGGGGAATTGAAGGGGAGTATGAAACAGAGTGGAGGAGAGGGTATCTTGAAACATAACAGGATATTTCAGTTATGCGCTCTTGCAGGATTCTTCCTGGTAGGGCTTTTCCTGTTTACCGCAAAATCATGGGCCATTGATATGGACTGCGGAAGAAACGTCATTAACCTCACTCCAAATGTCCCGTATAACGGAAATACTATTGGCGGACCCCTCAGTGTAAGTTCTTATGGCTGCACCTCATGGAGCGAGGGGGGGCCGCACAGGATACACAGGATTGAGACCGGTTATATTCATGGTGATATAACAGCAACGCTGAGTAACCTGAACGGCGTGGACCTCGATGTCTTTATTCTGAAAGACAAACAATGCGAAAGCAATAACTGCGTTGCAGGAGATACAGGCACAACGTACACCCAAGCTCCTCCGGGAACACACTATATTGTTGTGGATGGATACAGTACACCTGAGATTACCGCCCAGGGACCTTATACGCTTACAGTGAATGCGGTATGCAGCGCCCCGGTAAATTTGACACTTGGAGCGCCTTATAATGGTACAACGGTAGGAGCGCCTTCAAATGTAAGCTCTTACAACTGTTCAGGCTGGACCGAGAGCGGACCCGAGGTTGTGCATCGCATTACAACTACTATGACAGGAGACCTCAGGGCTGAGTTGAGCAATCTCGGCGGTGTGGACCTCGATGTTTTTATTTTAAGCGATTGCACAGCGGGCAGTTGTCTTCCCGGCGCCGCCGGTGACAATGCTGCAATTTATTCAAATGCGCCTCCAGGAACCTATTACATAGTAGTTGACGGTTACCTCAGCGCTGCAGGCTCTTATACGTTAACAGTAACCGGACCTCCCACGACACTGATATTCGGTTATGGTCAGGTACAGGACGGGCTGAATTACGAGATCACGGCGCAGGTTGATTCATATACCTCCATTAATGATCTGGGAAATGGCTCTTACAGGATATCCGGAAACGCCAATGTAACACTCGGACAAAGGACAATCAATTTTAATTTTACCGACCTTACGGCAGAAATATCAGGTGCGTCATTTAAAATTACCGCAGGCTTTGCATATTCCATTCTTGATCTGGTGATCGATATGTCTGCAATAGATGCGGCGAACCTTAAATATAATTTTGCCGGCATTGTTCTTGACAGTACCGGCGCCAATGCCAGCGGTTGGCTCAATATGCCGGAAGGCACAATGATAGGCGACGGCAATTATCCTGACCCTTATATGATTCATACGCTTGATATGCGTGTGACCAGCTCCCTTGATTTCCGCTATACAGTGCCTGATATTTCACAGTGGTTTTTCCGGGCCGATGATCTGCCGGTTAAATTTAAGCCAAAATCCAGGGTACGGTTTTTACCGCAGAAGATCGAAATAGGCGCTTCAGATATAGAGTACATTGACAGGAGTTCTTTATCTGATTCTCCGGGCGGGTCTTTTGACGTGGCAAATGACGGTTACTTTAAACTCTCTAAATGGAGAGTTGCTTTAGATATTTTAGCATCGGGTATTGAAGCGAGCTTCGAACTGAATAATACAGAATTTCCTGCAGAATCATATGCGACCCTGTTCCCTTTGGATGCAGTAGTCTTCCCTCTATCCGGTTATCTTCAGGTGAGCGGGAACCATATTGTAAACGGTGAGTTCAATAATGTTTATTTTGTCTTTATGCATAAGTCAACGGATTGCGACAATAATACAGGCATGAAATTTTCAACTTTATCCGTATATGCCCCTGCGGCAAAAATAGGCGAGGACGGGTCTATCTATGCCGACAAAGACAATGTACAACTGCAGGACACATCAATTTCATGGGGCAATTTTACAGTAACAAGAAATACGAACGACCCTGTTGAGCTCTATGTGCCAGGGTTTATTGCATGGGCTGAGATCAAAGACACTGACGGAGACCGGGTAAAGGACTTTAATGATCAATGTCCGTCTACTCCTAAAGGAACAAATGTTAACAGCGCAGGATGCGGTGTGGCTGAGACTGCCGATAGCCCCCGTAACAGGGTGGAAGACCATTTTATCGCGCGCAGGAACGGCGAAGACTTTTTCAGCCAGATGCCGGGAAGCGGCATATATGCGGGGCTTAATATTCTTGAGGCGCAGACCCTAACCGCAAAAATCGGAGGGACTATACTGATGTACCCTTTAAAAAAGACATTGTTTCATATGCGCCTGGGTGGAATTACTGGCGTAACCGATGCGGGAGCTGTAAACACGGATACAACTATATATAGCTACAACTTCAGTTTCAGCAATTTCGGATTAAATTATCTTGACAGCTCCCCGGGCGATACAGTGGTTGACGGTTCAGTATATCTGCCCTGGCCTTCTGATTTTGCACTTGATCTAAAAGGCATATCAATGTGCGGATGCGCTGACCTTGGAAAGTCCCCCATCGAACAACCTGCTGCTGAAAAAAACATCGGATACTGGGACACTGATTTCACGCCGCTGGGGATCGTGTTTCAGGGGGATGTCTCCAGCAGCAGTTGCGACCCGGGCAATAACAACCGCACCCTGTATGTATCCATGACACATCCGATCAGACATTTTACAGAAGAAGTATCCACGCTCACTCCGTTTCATCCTCAGGGAGTGCCGGGAAAGATCAATAATAATCAAAATTACAGCGATGCCTCAGGCAAAATACCGGACGTCCTTTCCAGCCAACTGACATTTGACGGCTTTACGACATTCCCGGAGAAGATAAGGTTTAGTCTCTGGAACGGTAATGATAAGGCAACAACACTGTCATCAAAAATTTATGGTAACTTTGAACTGTTGGGAAATGTTTCTTTTCCTCATTTCGGCCTGACCAGGATGGGGATACGTCCTTACAGGGGCGAATGTGCAGACGGTATCCATGATAAAGGGGAGAACAGCAATTGTGGCGATCCAGATGATGTCTTAAGCAAGGTAGATGTACAGGCAGGGGTGGAGAATGAGAATAATTTCCTGGGCGGGCCGCTGACTGTTGTCAAGGAAATCAAATCAGCAGATGTTATACTGTTCACGCATAAATACGGGCTTAACTATCAACAGCCAAAGAACAAAGACGAAAAAGGATTATTTCATTCATATAAGCCTGATTTTGAAATCCCGGGAATTTTTTCTTTTAAGAGTTCATTGCTTATGACTCCTGATGTTGTGAAGATCAATTACGGTTTTCTGGCTGATGCGGCATATTACTGGGCGCTACAGGATTTTAACAGCGTACTGATAAAAAATCTTACTGCTGACAGCTTAAACAAATATAAAAAGGATTATGAAAATGCAAAAAAGAAGATTGCTGACAGTATTGGTTCTCAAAGTTACCTGTTGTCAGAATTAACAGAAAAACTTCCGTCAGGAAAAACACTGACAAATATTGTAAAGGATGTACGTCCTGAGGACTGGGCTGAAGCTCAGGTGGGTGGAAACAGTTCCCCATTTCCATCCGATAATGAATACTTTAAATTTACAGCAGCCAGATTTGCAGGGTCTGCCGCATTCACAAATCAGAATGATTGGGACGGGATATATGCTGATACCAGGCTTAAAACTGTCAAGTTTGTTGAATTTGACTCATCATTTCAGATGAAACGCTTTGTAGTGAACGACGGTGTATCACCCCAAAATCATCTTGAAATGGAATTTAAGGGAAAGGATGTTGAGTTTGATTTCAAGATCAAAAAGGCAAAGGCAAAAGAGGTGTTGGTTATACTTTATGTTAATACGCCCCCGGAAATAACCGGCATGACAGGCTCGGTCACTCTCGCAGATGTTGATTTGGGCAAGGTGAAATTTAAAGAACTTATGGCCGAGTTTGGAGCGGGAAAGAATGAACCCTTTTTCTATTTCGGGGGACAGGGCAATGGGAGTTTCAGTGGTTATACTGCAAGCGGCGCTTTGCTTGTAGGTAAGACACGTGATAAAAAACCGCTTGAAAGAATAGACCCTGACGTTGCATCAATGTTACCAATTCCAACACTGACAGGTCTGTATGCGCGTCTTGACACGAGTTTCCCCATAGTCAGTGCCAGTTGTGTTTTTGAAGTTGGCGTACAGGCCGGGGTTGGAACTTGGGTATTCCTTGAGGGTCCGACTTTTGGAGGAAGGATAAGGGGAGCTGTATATGGCACGCTGCTCTGTTTAGTCAGCGGAAGGGGCGATATCACCCTGCTTGGCAATATAACGGCAAACGGTCTTTCATTAAGCGGATTGATGGAGAGTGAACTGGCCTTCAAAGGCAAAGGGTTTGCCGCACTCGGAATAGGCGCTTGCGAACCCAATGAGTGGACCTGTCCGGCAAGGGTCTGGGAAGATAACTGGTGCTGGACGTGTGTGTTAGACCTGGAGCTGGAGTATATACGCAAATGGGATGTAAATTATGATGCACAATGTGAATAAAATAAATTTTAAGGATTCGCTATGAAAATCAATTTATTAAACCGGGTCTTTTTAGGCCTGATGTTATTGCTTTGCATGATTGAACCGTTGAACGCTCAGGATAAGGGGCGTATATTCTTTACCTCGGCAGTAGGTCCTGACAAGGTCCTGCTCAGATGGATCGGTGCAAAAGAGACCGACAGGTTTTACGGATATAATATCCACAGGAGAGAGGCAGACTCGTCCACGTTTGTCACATTAAATGCTTCACCGATAATACCACTCACCGATACGGCAAAAATACGCGCAATCTTTGAAGCGCCAAACGAGGGACAGATACTCGCAGATATTCAATCCATACTCGGTCCTGCATATTATAATGAAATAATAAAACTGCGTACCTCCGGTGATAAAACAGATCTCGCGAGGCTGGCTATCCTCGTAAATACCAACTACGGCGTCAGCATATCCGAAGGTCTCGGGTTTCTGGATAAATCAGTTACAAACGGCATACGTTATACCTATGAGCTATGGGGTGTTAACAATTTGGGAATAGAGATCGAACGCCTCGGCAAGGTGAGTGTTGTCGGGGGAATTAAAACAGAGCTTGACCCCCCGACCCTAATTGAATGGGTGCCAATTATAGGTCCTGCCGGTGACAAGAGGGTTTATCTGCGATGGGTAGTGCCCCCTTCATCTGATTTGACCGAAGGCGCCAACATTGGATTCGGCTATGATATTTACAGAATGGAAGGGGGTCTCCCGCCAGAAGATCCATACAAAGTCATTAAGGATACTGATATATCGGCATATCCTAAGACCTACCTCAAGGTAAACAAACTTCCGGTCGTTGTCCTTCCCGCTCAGAATGTTGATAAGGGCAGAGAACTCTTTTCAGCGAATTGCAGTAATTGCCATACCAGAAACGAAGGTGAAATATTTGGTAAGGGGACAAGAGAATTCAACGGTTCCTCAAAACAGTCAGCTATTCGGGCTCATTCTATTAATGTGCCGTCTGATTTAGATCTTGAATCTGTTTTCAACTACATCAATGATTTCTTTTTCATGGATGATAATTCATTTGCCGGCAGACCGTTTGAGTATGACAATAAATATACATACTGGGTTGTGGCAAGAGACCTGCTTCGCCAGCACGGGAAATTCAGCATACCTGTCCTGGCTGAAATCAGAGATAAAATACCACCGAAGGTGCCTTACAACGTTCAGACAACAGTTACCGGGAATGTCCCGAATCAAAAAATAAAAATTACCTGGGACAAAAACATGAACGAACTTCCTGAGGGACCCGGCGCGTATGTGGACGATACAGTGACATATAAAATTTACAGGAGATTCGGTGATACGGATGCGACAAAAACATATATTGCTTCAGTTGCACAGCCTTCATCAGGTATTTACACTGTTGAGTATACCGATGTGTCTATCAGTAAGGACGATTGGGGAAAAATCTACTGGTATCATATAACAGCACTGGATGTTGCCGGGAATGAAAGCCCCTTTTCTGCGCAGGCAAAGGGTGTGGTGTATGATCTGCAACCGCCATCCCCGCCTTACTGCAAGACACCATGTGAGGAAATTAATTACCAGAAAGAATATAAGTTCTGCAGGGAATACTCTTCAGAACAGGAGTTGCCTACACCTTTGACTGTTGCGTATGTGAATAAGCCCGATGATTCGAATTTTCCGGAATTCAGATGCACAATAACAGACACTGATACGGAAGGGATTAAGGTATACCGGAGCATAGACGGGGTAAACTTTTATTTTGTTAAGGACCTTTACACTACGGGGCAAAACTATATTGATTTCATTGACGATGCGTATAAACCAAGGGTGTCACAAGAGGTGTACTATAAGTTCAAGGCCTTTGATGAAAACAACAATGTGAGCGGTTTCACCACCATATCGTCGCGCGTGCTTGTCGCAGGCGAGCCGCCGCCTGCTCCCATAATTACGGGGATGAAGCATATCACGAGTTCAATGGCGCCGGACGGCATTGTTGATACCGTAGATATTCTGATAAGCGTGCTCAATCCTGACGGGGTTGCCGGGTTCAAACTGTATCGGGCATCAACCAGCGAGGGCACGGGTGCATATCCCTTAATAGTCGATCCGTCTCCTAATTCCAACTGGGGTAGAGCGACAACTTATAAAATTTTTGCGGGTGTCCCCCCAACAATAGATGTGCCTGTTAAATACGGCATCACCCTCTCCAGACTGCCTGCAGGGGGTATGGAGGATGATAATAGCAAAGTTACCTTTGATCAGGACAAACGTTATTACATACTGAGAGCCAAGAATGTACCCAGCCCATCACGCGGCAAATACTACGCAGTTACAGCCCTTGATTTTGCGGGACAGGAATCTGACAGAGTCTTTTACTACTGGTCAGGAGATGATATTTCAGTAACGGGGCGCAACCTCCCCTGGCCGAGCAGAGATCTGAGAAAAGTAAAGACAGGGACATTAACTTTAAGCTTTAGACCGGCAAATCAAACTCCGGAGAAAATCTGCCTGAATTGGGAAGTGAACGGAAAAATAGCGGATGAGAACAATGAGATCGTTCTTCCGTATCTTTATTATGTTGTTTTCAGGGTGCGCGGCAATCCCAATCCTGATCGCTTTGTGCAGGTAAGCCGGCTCCTTACAGGACCTTTCAATGCAACACAGAGTTACGGGTATGACCCGGATGAATATTGCGATAGAGATGTAATGCCGGGAGAAACATATACATATGTTGTATTGGGCATAAAAAAGGACAATTACAGTAATGCCCTTGAGGATGAAAAGATGATGGACAGCAATCATGGAGAAATTGCTGAATCATTCGGGCCGGTATCAATTGAAGCCCGTTGAGTAAAGGTATTTACATGAGATCAAAGATCCTGACGACAATTATTGCGTTATTATCCATCATGATGGCAACAGGGCAGGTGTCCGACGCTGTCCCGCTGCATGGCAATGTCTATGTTTCTCTCGGCATGGACAGTGGGGAATATCGTCTCCCCCTTGAATATAACGTGGGCGACTGGTCGAGGGTGATAGCATTGGGGAATATAAATGGTGATTCATATCCGGATATTGCTGCCTCTTATGAAAATATTTCCGGTACATCAACGCAAAGCTATATTATTGTTCTCACTGGCAGAGGCGACGGTTCTTTTCAGCGAATCACACCCTTTCCCATTGGAAACATTGGTCAGGAAATCTACCTCATTGAATTAAAAAATGTAAAAGGCAGCGCTGCTCTTGATCTTGTGGCATATGTCGGCACAAATCCGAATTCTCCATCATTGACCATATATACGTATGAAGACAACGGGGACGGCACCTTCAAACCGCCTATAATTACGTCCGGACCATTGGCTGACAGCCGGGTGTCAACAAGTGTGCGTGAGGGCGATTTAAACAATGACGGCATCCCGGACAAAGTGACTATTAACAGGCTGCGTGACGGGCTCTCGACTCTCTCAGATGTCGAAAGCGCTGATCCGCCTGCCCCGGGAGAAATCATCATAAAGGCAACGCCGCCCGGCGGGAACTATTCGATAACTCAGGGGATAAAGCTTACCCCGAACATTGATGATACGGATAGTGACTATACAAAAGTGGTTTTGTACTATTCACTAAATGGGTCTGCTCCGGACCCGCTATCTTCACCTTTGATCCGGTTTCCTTATAATGACCTTGTATTTATTATTAAAACAGCGACTCTGAAATTTATCGGCAGAGATCCCTCAAGCGGAATAACGAGTGGTGTCTTTAGCGAGAATTATGTTATCAATCAGCCTATAACCGCAGATACAGACGGAGACGGAATTCCCGATGTATTTGAGATCTATTATAAGAGAGATTGCAACGGCGACGGGATTGCCGATATTAAATTCGATCCTCTCGTCCCGGATTCGGATAAAGATTACGATAAAGACAGTTTTGCTGATATCCAGGAGATCATCCTTTCAACAAATGAATGCGATTTTTACTCTAACATAGAAATACCAAAGAGTGGTGTGTTCCTGAGCGGAACTGTGCTGGACGCCTCCGGTACAACGCCTCTTCCGGATATCTCACCGGTGTCAGTTTATAATGTAAAAGGCCAGCTTGATGGGTCAGGCAGCCTCTTAAGTGGTTTGTATACGATCAGCGTCTCCGGCAATAATGATATGGCTCTCAGGGCTGCTGACAATAGCAATTCAAACGTTATTATTAAACAGTTCATCCCTGCGGTACAGAATTATTCGCAGGCGCAAAATACATTTAACACAGCAGAAGAGTGGCTGAGTATGATGAGAAACAATCTCAACCGGTACATTAATGTCTCAGGTCTTGTAGCTAATGGCATTACAACTGCGGCAGTGAAACTTTTAGAGAAAGCACTGGAGAATGATCTGTTGAAGTGGCAGGATCAGGACTATGACGGCATTGCAGATGGGGAGGACAATTGTCCGGTCAAATATAACCCTTCGCAGATCAATTCCGATACTGACACTCTCGGCGACCAATGCGATAACTGTCCGTATATTAAAAATCAGGATCAGGGAGACGCTGATGAAGATGGCGTCGGGGATGTTTGCGACCCTGACTTTGTTCAGGCAGGGTTTATACCGAAGCCTTTTGAGATTTCTGTAAACATTGGAAGCAGCGTTAACGGGCTGACAGACGGGCAATTAAAACTCCTTTCTTCATACACAGACTACAAGGCGCTCATTGACGGGATTAATATTGCCATGAATGATCCTTCCAATCATACTTTTGATTTTCACAGAGATGTTGTTATCTATGCAATTAATGCAATTAAAGCTGAATTATATTTCCCTGTCAGCAGCGATATTTTCCTGAGCGATATGGCTGACGGAAAGAAATATCCGGCCTCGCAAGCATACAGTTTAGAAAATGCAATGGTAGTAAGATTGAATAATAACATCGCAGGAGGTTTTGATCCAACGCTATATTCAGAGAAAATTGTAAAATCGCTCAATGCATTAGAATCCCCCATTCTCGCTGCTGTTGCGAGGGATTTGGACCATGATCAGGACAGTGTAGAAAATATTTATGACAACTGTCCTACTGTATATAATCCGGATCAAACTGATTCCAATCAAAACAGTATCGGCGAGGCCTGTGAGGGAGGCGCTGAGCCGCTGTTTGAGGAAAACCTTAACAACTTGAAACCGAATATGGATTTTGTCGCTGCGGTAGCAGGCCAAAGGGCTGGTGATCTTGCCGCCCTTGGCGACATAACAGCAGGCGGCAATGTAGTCATGAGTCTGGTCAATGCCGCTGTCAGGGCTGAGGGGAAGGGAAAGACAAATGCGCTTTCCTGTCTCAAAAAAGGAGCTGGTTTAATAGCGGATATACTGGACCTTGCTGATTCAAGTCAGTGGCTTATCATGGACCTTGAAAAGAAATCAGGGGCCTTAGTCGGCGCATTGTATTATGCCTGTAATGACCCTGCAAAGCTTGCAGACCTGACGGCAAGGGAGAATATATGGCTGATGCCTGACGCGGATTATGACGGACTGCCGGATGAGGTGGAATTAATGATGGGCACAGACCCCTATGATGATGACACTGATGATGACGGTTTGACTGATGGAAGCCTTGCAAGTGAAGATGTAAACGACAATGGCTCAGTGGATCAGGGAGAAACGGATCCGGGGGAATGGGACACCGACGGTGACGGCCTGAGCGACGGAATGGAAAGGGGCCTGACTGAACCGGAAGGGAAGAACACAAACATGAATATCTTTGTTCCCGATGCCGATCCTTCGACTACCACAGATCCGCTGAATCCTGATACAGACGGTGACGGGATCCCTGACGGAGAGGAAGATGCGAATCACAACGGCAAACAGGATACCGGAGAAACATCGCCTGATAATCCCGACACTGACGGTGACGGAATGAAAGACGGGTACGAAGAAGCTTATGAGCTGAACCCGCTGCTCAATGATGCAAATGAGGACCCGGATAGTGACGGTTTTATCAATCTTGATGAATATAAGGGTGGAAGCGATCCCCGTGATCCTGGATCCATTCCGGCTGATAAAATACTTATCAGGCTCTTCAAAGGTTTCAATCTGATCAATATTCCTGCTGATACAAACAACATAACCGATGCATATGCCTTACTGTCCGTTCTCGGTAATCAGGGGCAGATCGAAAGCGTCCAGAAGTTTGACAAAACAGCCGGGGGATTCCGCAAGGCAGGATACGATGCCTCTGGAAATTCGACCGGTGACAACTTTACTCTCACAAATGTTGACGGGTTAATAGTATACAGCAAGGCTGATAAAACGATCCCTGTTAACAGCTTTGTTACGTGCCCCTCGCTTAATCTGACGGCAGGTGTCAACTTAACCGGCACACCATGTGCTTCTACGAATCTGAAAGCATATCAGTTACTGCAAAAGATAGGCGATGATACAGCCGTTTCCGGCATCCAGCGCTTTAACCCTGTTACTGGTAAATTCGAGACAGCAAGTTACATCAACGGTCAACCTGCAGGAGTGAACTTCCCGATAAAAGCAGGGGAAGGGTATTTTATTTATATGAAAAAGGATGTGATTGGGTTTAAGCCGTGAGAAGTTATAAAAGACAGTTGCGGGTTGCGGGTGACGGGAAAAGATGCAGGAAACAAGATGTGATCGGGTTCGATCCCTGAGAAATAATTCTATTACTGATTGTTGTATAAACTTACACGTTTGAATATTAAAAGCGAGGATAATGAAAGGAGGAGGAAAAATGATTAAAAGCAGGAGGAGTAAACAGGAGTATAGTTTTTTGTTTTTCATTCTCAGTCTGGTCATGGTTTTAAGTTTTGTGTCAGGAGGATTATCATCTTCAGTAGCCAGCACCCCGGGCACGTGGGAAGCAACCAGCGATATGGGGACTGCACGAGAAGGTCACACAGTAACACTTCTACCAAACGGTAAGGTCCTAATTGTTGGGGGACAATATGATCTTTTAACTGGTTATCTTGAATCGGCAGAGTTGTATGACCCTTCCACTGGTACTTTTACTTCTACAGGATCAATGTTGTCTGCACGCGCCGGGCATACAGCAACACTCCTTTCCAACGGCAAGGTGCTTATTACCGGAGGAGTAGCCGGGACAAGCCGTTATGCCTCGGCTGAGATTTATGATCCCGTTACAGGGAGTTTCAGTCCTACTGGGTCTATGGCAATTGCTCGAGATATGCACACAGCGACTCTTCTGCCAAACGGCAAGGTGCTAATAGTAGGTGGTTGTAGGGAAGGCAATGGCAATTGTTCGCTTGATTTGCCGGAGCTTTATAATCCTGTCACAGGAACATTTACAACTTCAGGAGCGGGGATTTTTAACAGAGGCGGTCACACGGCAACCCTTCTGCCTAATGGCAAGGTCTTGATATCGAGTGGGGATGCTATGCTTTCCGATTGTGGTACTCTTTGTCTAATGCCCGTAGTATATTTATATGACATTGCCACAGGGACATTTTCTGCTACAGGCTCAATGGAGACTACACGAGAAATTCACACAGCGACCCTTCTGCCAAACGGCAAGGTATTAATCGCCGGAGGAATCAATGATACTTCTGGTACACTTTCCTCGGCAGAATTGTATGACCCTGCCACTGGGATTTTCAGCTATACTGCGGGGGCATTGGGGACTGCGCGATATAGTCATACTGCGACGCTTTTGCCAAACGGCAGGGTCCTGATTGCCGGAGGATTTATGAATCACGGCAGAGCCGCATCTTCAGCGGAATTATATGATCCAGCGACAGGAACATTTATTCCTACAGGATCAATGTTATCTGCACGCGTCGGTAATACATCAGCAATCCTTCTGCCCAATGGAAAGGTACTGAATGTTGGCGGGCTAACTACAACAGACGTTCCCGATGGTTGGGTAATAGGTATTCTTTCCTCGGCAGAGCTTTATTGTCCTTCCAACGACGGCGGCGCCTTTAGTCCCACAGGGTCGATGGGAACGGCAAGAGGGATGCACACAGCGACCCTTCTGCCTAACGGTAAGGTATTGATTGCCGGAGGAAGAAATGATGCTCTACCTTACTCACTTTCTTCAACAGAATTGTATGACCCTGCCACAGGGACCTTTAGCTACACAGGATTTATGGGAACAGCGCGCGAGAGTCATAAAGCAACGCTTTTGCCTAACGGCAAGGTATTGATTGCCGGAGGATATAATACTACGAGTGGTGATCTTGCCTCAGCAGAACTGTACGATCCTGCTACAGGAACTTTTAGTCCCACAGGTTCAATGGGAATTCCAAGAATTGCGCACACTGCAACGCTTTTGCCCAACGGCAAGGTCTTGATTGCGGGGGGGTGTGGTAATTTTTCTGATGGATGCGCTCTTCAAACGGCAGAGTTGTATGATCCTGCCACAGAAACTTTTAGTTTCACGGGGTCAATGGGCTACGCCAGAGCAAATCACACGGCAACGCTTCTCTATAACGGACAGGTTTTAATCACCGGGGGGAGTGATCCTGCCACTATCACTACACATTCCTCAGCAGAACTATATGATCCTGCCACAGGAACTTTTAGTTTCACAGAGGCCATGACGACTGCACGATCTGGTCACACAGCAACACCCCTGCCCGGCGGCTATGTATTAATTGCCGGAGGATCTATGAGTGGTACCGGCCCTTTGCTTGCTTCGGCAGAAGGATATGCTATGTCCGGTAGTTCTGGTTTTTTTTATTCTGCTGGGTCAATGGGTACTGCCAGAGGCGGTGCGGCAACTGTTTTACATAACGGACACGTCTTAATTACCGGGGGAGGGAACATTGGTGGTGTCTACCATTTCTCTGCTGAAGAGTATAGTGGTAGTGAAGGTTTTAGCTATACAGAGTCCATGGAGATCGGTAGAGTCGGACATACGGCAACGCTTCTACCTGATGGAAAAGTCTTGATTGCCGGTGGAGAGAATTATCAGTTGGGTGTTACTTTTTCCTCGGCAGAATTATACCAGAGCACAAGCTGCGAACCTAAGCCTGATCTGTTGATTACGAGTATGACCACAAATCCTGTGTATCCTGAGCCAGGTCAGAATGTGGAAGTGACTATAACAATAAGAAATCAGGGGGATGCGGACGCGGAAGGTTATGCGTTCTGGGTAGGATTCTACAAAGACAGATTGAATCCTCCCGTGTATTATGATTATGGAGACTCATTTTGCGTTATTTATTCATTAGCGGCAGGGGCCACTACGACTTGCGTAAAACCCATTAGCTTTGACAAACCAAGCTATGATTCAGCAGGCATATATAACATGTGGGCGCAGGTGGACCTTGTTAATAATCAATATGAGTCAAATGAGCTTAATAACATATACGGGCCGCAGCCAATTATTGTTCAGTCCGGAGCCGTTCCAATTACAATAGACACCTCGCCAAATGCAGCATATACAGTAGACGGCGCAACTTACAATATACCGCAGACATTCTTCTGGGTTCCCGGTTCGAGCCATACAATTGGCACATCATCGCCACAAAGCGGGTTAACAGGGGTGCAGTATCTCTTCTCTTCATGGAGCGATGGAGGGGCGCAGACCCACACAATAATAACCCCTGCTGTTACTACAACGTATACAGCCAACTTTACAACACAGTATCAATTGACGACATATTTGAATCCGGCAGGTGGCGGAAGCGTAAGTCCTGATTGTTCATCGGGCTGCTGGTATAACAGCGGGACTGCTGTTGGTGTAACAGCAACAGCAAATACAGGTTATATTTTTTCAAGCTGGGGAGTAGCATGTTCGGGATCAGGAACATGCAACGTTACAATGAATGCACCAAAATTAGTTATAGCTAACTTTTCGGTATTGTATCCTCCTGTAACAATCACAACAGTACCGGCAGGCCAGCAGATAACAGTAGACGGCTCTGTTTACACATCGCCGCAGACATTCACTTGGTGGGCTGCTGGATCAATTCATACAATTGGGGTATCTTCTCCGCAGGGCGGCGGCATCGGATGGATATATGCCTTTTCATCATGGAGCGACGGGGGGTTGCAGACGCATACAATAACCACGCCAGCTTCTGCGACAACTTACACAGCAAACTTTACAACACAATATAAGTTGACCACAGCTGTGTATCCATCAGGCAGTGGAAGCGTAAGTCCTGACTGTTCAGGTGGCTGCTGGTATAACAGCGGAGCATCAGTTACATTAACTGCCACAGCAAATAGTTGTTATGCCTTCACAGGCTGGTCAGGGGCATGCTCAGGCACAGGTTCGTGCACTGTTACAGTGGATGCGCCTAAATCAGCAGCAGCAAACTTTTACCCGCCTACAGTTCCGATCACAATAAATACCTCGCCGTCAGGCAGACAAATAACAATAGACGGAACAAATTATACAGCGCCTAAGACATTCAACTGGACGGCATGCGAAGGACACGTAATCAGCGTATCTTCGCCTCAGATTGGAACAGGGGTGCAGTATATTTTCTCATCGTGGAGCGACGGGGGTGCGCAGATGCATCCAATAACCACGCCGTCTACTGCAACAACGTACACAGCCTATTTCACGACGCAGTATACACTGACCACAACAGCAAGCCCGACAGCAGGCGGAAGTGTAAGCCCGAGCTGTGGATCAGGCTGCTGGTATAATAGCGGTGCAACGGTAGCAGTAACAGCCACGGCAAACACCGGTTATACCTTTGCAAACTGGTCAGGTGCATGTACAGGAACAGGTGCATGTAGTGTTACGATGGATGCAGCAAAGTCAGTGACAGCAAACTTCTCAGTTGTAACTACTAATGTTGACCTTGTCGTCACCGTTGTTACAGCGCCAACAACAGGCTTGCCGGGCGCAACCATTACCGCAGGCGACACAACAAAAAATAATGGCCCGGGTAATGCTCCGGCGTCAACGACCAAATTCTACTGGTCTACAAACGCGACATGGGATGCGGGAGATACTTTAATTGGAAGCAGGGCTGTTCCTGCACTTGCAGCTTTAGCGACAAGCACGGGAACAACAACAGTCACTGTACCGCTTAACGCATGTTCAGGAACTTTCTACATCATTGCAAGAGCTGATGCTGACAATGTTGTTGCAGAAACAATCGAGACAAACAACAACAAATCCAAGTCCATCAAGACAGGCGCTGACCTTGTAATCTCTACAGTAACGGCTCCGGCAACATCAGGTGCGGGGAAGACCATTTCAGTTACCGACACGACAAGAAACAGCGGTGGATGTCCCGCAGGAGCATCAACTACTAAAATATATCTTTCAACCAACAGCACATGGGATGCATTAGACACATTGATCGGAAGCAGGGCAGTGCCTGCGCTTGCAGCAGGGGCGGCAGATACAGGAAGCACATCAGTAACTATTCCCGCTGGAGCAAGTACGGGAAGACTTTACATCATAGCAAGAGCAGATGCAGACAGCGCAGTTTCTGAGTTAAGCGAAACAAATAATAACATGAGCAAATCTATTAAGATAGGCCCTGATCTGACAGTGTATACACTGTCCGCACCCGCAAGCGCAGTCAGAGGCGCAACGATCACTGTTACAACTGCAATTAAAAACATCGGTGGCGGAGATGCTGGAGCGTCAACGACCAAACTGTATTTGTCCACCAACACGGTATATGATGCAGGAGATACGTATCTTGGAGAGAGGGTTGTGCCGAACATCGTGACTGGGGCGACAAATTCAGGAAGCACACCTGTAACGATATCATTGGGTATTACTGCGGGCGCATATTACATCATTGCTGTTTCTGATGCGAATACTGTGGTAGTGGAGACCAGTGAGACGAATAACAATAAGTATAAAATGATAACGATAAATTAGTTTCATAAAATATATTGGAAGACCTTTCCGAAGAAAGGTCTTCCAATATCTTATCCAGCGCTTTAACGCTGATAAAGGCAAGTTCGAGAGCGCGGATTATCTCAATGGTCAGCCTGTCGGCGTGAACTTCCCGATAAAGGCAGGGGGGGTATTTTATTTATATGAAAAAGGATGTGATTGGGTTTAAGCCGTGAGGGATTATTCTTTTAGTGACCGCTGATAGCTGACTGCTGAAAGCTGATTGCTAAAATTGGTCAGGAAAAAGAGTCGGAAAAATTTACTTGTGTAATGGACTTTTACAATTTTAGATGAAGTAGAATTTTCAAAAACATAATAAATCAACTTGTTTCATTATTAGCATAGAAATTGCACATATATATTTACCCAAATTTATAAAAAATACTTATTAGGACTCATGAAGGATTGATTAGTAAGGGGTTGTTGATATACCTTATATATCGTAAAGGGTAATTTTGGTGGGCGGTTCCTTTACAAAAATTCATTTTAATTATTTTTTAAGATCGTTGATGACTTAATCAATATTATTAACCAAGTCATTTTTTCAAGGAGGGACGAAAATGGGACACGTAAAAAATAAGTATAAAAATCAGGGTATTTTGTTTTTCCTGATTGCTATCGTGTTTGCAGGTCTGGTTCTGCAGGCTGAAGCGGGTGTGCCTCAGGTGAGTGAGGTGATGGTTACGGATATTACTACAAGGTCTTTCTCACTGGTCTGGAAATCAAGCGAAGCGGCCACGGCAAGCTTAAAGGTCTATGACGGGTCTGCCTGTAATGTTGAGACAGCAGGCGCGGTGATCACACCTCATCCGACAAACAGCGGAGATGCAGCCATTAAAACTGCTGCTGAGACCAGCGGAGTGATGAAGGTTATGGTGGCAGGATTATCTTCTGATACAGAGTATTGCTATCAGACCGTTACAACCTCAAAGAGCACATCTGATGTTACGACCGCTCCGTCTGTGCCGGCAAAAGTTGTTACCGAATTTCAGACGGTACGAACCTATATTGAAGAGGGGACAAATGCCATAAAACCATTTTCAAATGATCTCATCATTTTTCCAGTGTATCAACCTGACCAGATTACATTTTCCGAGGGAAGTTTGCTGATAGTCGAAGGGCCGGGAGGATCGAGGGTATCTTCCTTTGTAGGCGATGGGGTCTCATCACCAAATGCATTGATAGACCTTAATAATTTATTTACCTCCACAGGGACAAATATGGATATCGCGGGAGGTGAAATTGTGATCATCAGGGAATTCCGCGGCAATAACGGAAAAACAGAAAGCGCGACACTTGTAAGGTTCAGGGAAGCGCCTGAGGATATGGAGCTTTCGATGATCAAATCTCCTGTTCCGTGCTTTTTTGCAGATAATGATTGTAATGGCAGGGTAGAAATAATTGATGTCCAGCGGGGATTTAATTTATGGGGTAAATTGATCGGCGACAACGCTTATAATACGGATCTGGATATCATAGCTGACGGAACGATCAATATAAAAGATATCCAGAGTATATTTAACAGATTCGGTCAAACAGAACCATTTTAATAAATTTTATCAGGGAGGAGACATAAGATGAACATTTACAGAAAATCAATTTATGCAATTTTGTTGTGCTTTCTGTTGTTAAGTATGGCAGGATTTGCAGGGGTGCATTCGTCACATGCAGCAACGATAAGCATTGAGCCTCCTGCTTTTGATCTTGCGGTTGGTGAAAAGAAGTTGATACAGGTTGTTGTGGGAGGGATAGACGGTAACGGATTGGCTGCATTTCAGATAGGTCTGAATTTTAATGCGGCGCGGCTGCAGGTGTCAGACCCCAATGCGGCATTTACCAGTTTCGGAATTCTTCCATTTTCATCGTTGGGAGGTAGTCCGTTCTGTACTTTAGTTCGCGGCACAACATCATGCTCTGATTCTTCCTGGTTTTTGACAAGCACTGGCCGAACAGCTCAAACTGATCAAGACAAGGCTATTAAAATAGATAATACAAACGGGTTTCTTGATATTGCATATGGTACTACCGGTAACAATAACCCGCCTACGGGGGGAGGGGTTATTGCTGTTATTGCGGTTACAAGGATAGCGGATGGACCTGCTCAGATCCAGTTTGATGACGTAGTGCTGATAGATAATTCCGAACCGCCTTTTGAATTTCAAACACAGGCTCAGGGAGCAATTATAAATGGTTCACTTGCGGTTGACTGCGTAGTCAGCGACTGGAGCGCATGGGGTGAATGTTCATTAGCATGCGGAGGCGGAATGCAGAACAGGACGAGGACGATAGTAACGCAGCCTGCGAACGGCGGAGCAGAGTGTCCGGCGTTGACGGATACGCAGGCATGCAATGAACAGACATGTCCAGTGAATGGCGGATGGAGTGATTGGGGTGTATGCTCGGCAGAATGCGGAGGAGGCACACAGACGAGGACGTGTACTAATCCTGCTCCTGCGAATGGCGGCGCTGATTGTATAGGTTCAAATCAGCAGGCGTGCAATGAACAGGCATGTCCAGTGAATGGCGGATGGAGTGATTGGGGTGTATGCTCGGCAGAATGCGGAGGAGGCACACAGACGAGGACGTGTACGAATCCGGCCCCTGCGAACGGCGGCGCTGCTTGTGTAGGTTCAGATCAGCAGGTATGCAATACACAGGCATGTCCTGTGAACGGCGGATGGAGTGACTGGGGTGTATGCTCGGCAGAATGCGGAGGAGGCACACAGGCAAGGACGTGTACTAATCCTGCACCTGCGAATGGCGGCGCTGAATGTGTTGGTTCAAATCAGCAGGTATGTAATGAACAGACATGTCCTGTGAATGGCGGATGGAGTGACTGGGGTGTATGCTCGGCAGAATGCGGAGGCGGCACACAAGCGAGGACGTGTACGAATCCTGCGCCTGCGAACGGCGGCGCTGAATGTGTTGGTTCAAATCAGCAGGCGTGCAATGAACAGGCATGTCCTGTAAATGGCGGATGGAGTGACTGGGGTGTATGCTCGGCAGAATGCGGAGGAGGCACACAAGCAAGGACGTGTACTAATCCAGCGCCGGCAAATGGCGGCGCTGCATGTGTAGGTTCAGATCAGCAGGTATGTAATCAACAGGCATGTCCTGCATATATATGGGCAACAGGTGACTGGGGCACATGTTCAGCAGAGTGCGCAGGCGGTACGCAGACACGTACAGTTGTATGCAAGGAAACAAACAGCGGTCAGATGGTTGATGACAGCAATTGTACCGGAACGAAACCGGGCGACAGTCAGAACTGCAATGAGCAGGCATGTCCTGAGCCCGGCGGATGGAGTGACTGGGGCGTATGCTCGGCAGAATGCGGAGGCGGCACACAGGCAAGGACGTGTACTAATCCTGCTCCTGCGAATGGTGGCGCT
>JAGVGM010000199.1 GCA_020057065.1 Thermodesulfovibrionia bacterium | reverse complement strand
TGTTGCCCATGCCATATTTAATTTTGTCGGCGCAGGTCTATGGGGTGTAATACATACTCTGCCGCAGGTAAATCAATGGACCCACGGCACACAGATAACAACGGCCCATGGACATCTTGCTTTTTACGGCGCTTATGTCCTTCTTATCGTAGCTATGATGTATGTAACACTGCCGTCGATCAAGGGGGTCAAAGAGTTTAACCAGTCCAGAGGGTTTCAGTCTTTCTGGTGGATGACGATTTCCATGGTCTTTATTGTGATAACCATAACTGGCGCCGGAATGGTACAAACATATCTTGAACGTTTATTAGGTCTTGATTATGTGACGGTAAAAGCCGGTTACAACCTGTGGTTCTGGATATTCAGGGCTATTTTTGGAGTCGGCTTTCTTGTCGGCGTGCTAATACTCGTAACTGATATTCTCACACTTGGGAAAAAATCCGTTGCTGTGGAGTGAAATGGAATAAATCAGGAAATCCGGAAGGTCGGGTTAAAAGCCCGACCTTTTTTTATGGGGAAACTAATCTTTGTGCGTCTCGTATATTTCTTCAAACTCTTTGTGTGAAACCTTAAATGCCTCGAGTATTTGTGGGTCAAAGTGTTCCGGCCTGGTCCTTCCGTCGCCTTCTGTAATTATCTTAAAGGTCTTTTCATGGTCAAATGCAGGTTTGTAAGGTCTTTTACTGCGGAGTGCGTCATACTGGTCGCAAATATTGTATATCCTTCCTTCAATAGGTATTGCTTCCTGTTGAAGCCCTTTTGGATATCCTGACCCATCCCATCTCTCATGATGGCTCAAAGCGATTATTTCTGCAATCTGGATAATTTTAGATGTCTTACTGCTTAGAATGTTAGCGCCTATAATTGTATGTGTCTTCATAAGCGCAAACTCCTCCGGGTTAAGCCCGGCAGGTTTAAGGAGTATCTCTGCAGGGATGCCTACCTTACCTATATCATGCATTGGCGCTGCATAAAAAACGTTCTCGATTTGTTCCTCCGTCCATCCCAATTTACGCACTAATATTGTCGAGTAATAGCCGGATCTCTTTATGTGAGATGCTGTATCTTCATCTTTATATTCAGCAACCTTTGTAAGCCTGTGAATCGTATCAATATAACTGTCTTTTAGCTGCACGGTTTTTCTCTTTACTTCTGCGTCAAGCAGTTCATTGTGGTTTTTAAGAAAATCCTCGAATTCTTTCACCTTCAGAAGGTTTCTGGCCCTTATAGCAACCTCTGCAGGGTCTACAGGTTTTAAGAGGAAATCATTTGCGCCTGCCTCAAGACCTTTAAGCAAGGCTCCTCTGTCCATAAGCGCAGTTACTATCACAACAGGGATGTGCCGTGTTTCAGGATCTTTTTTGAGTCTTCTGCATGTTTCATATCCGTCCGTCTCGGGCATCATGATGTCGAGAAAAATCAGATCAGGTTTAAACTTTTCTGTTTTCTCCAATGCCTCAAGACCGTTTTTTGCCGTTTCAAAGGCATAGTCATAATTTTTTAGTATGGCAGACATAAGCTTGAGGTTTCGCTCTTCATCGTCAACTATAAGGATCTTAGACTTTTTGATTTCTTCAGGCATATTGTCTCCATGTTTGATTTAGTGAATAGTGAATAGTAAAAGAAAATTATGTCTTAAGCTATTCACTATCTACTGTTCACTATTTACTGCCTTTTATATACTTCTCAACCACTTCTATAAATTCCCTTATATCAATTGGTTTTGTGATGCAACTATCAAACCCCTCTGTGAGAAATTTCTCCAGGTCGCCTTTCATGGCATAAGAAGTTACTGCTATCACCGGGATATGCTTCATTCCTTCTTCTGCACGAATAGCCTTTAATGCACTTATGCCGTCCATTACCGGCATTTGGATGTCCATTAAAATCAGATCCGGCATATTTTCTCTTGCAATTCTGACAGCACGTTCGCCATTGTCAGCTTCTATGGTCTCATATTCACAATGCTGAAGAGCAGCTTTTAAAAGCTTGCGGTTTTTGGCGTCATCATCAACTATTAGTATCTTCATATCCTCTCACTTATTCAACGCTTTTAACAACTCCTCAATCGTTTCTCCGTCTTTTATGTAGACTGCGGTCTTTATAGTATTGGGATGTCCGTTCTCTTTCAACACTGCTCCTATCCTGTTGGCGGCCTGCTCCACTGCCTGACTGTCAACATCAAGGAGCATTATGTAATAGCAATCATTGTCTTCATTATATGTTATTACTTCATATCTTCGGATATTATCCTTCAGTACTTTAACAAAAGAGACATGGTTTTCGGGTCTGTTTATTTCGTAAAACTTTACCTTCATCAGTCCAAGCCTGCGGTTATTCCTTTTGTAGAAAGAGAGAAATCTCTCAAGATGCGCCAAAAAGCGTTGCCACGTAAGCACCCTTCTTAAAGGGTCTATTATTCTTTGTTCAACAGGCTTTTTTGCTTTACGCGGGATCACAAATATAAATTTGCTTCCCTTGCCGGGCTCGCTTTCAACCCATATTCTGCCCCCATGAAGTTTTACAAGTTGTCTGCACAGATTAAGTCCGAGCCCTGTACCGGGACGCTTCTTTAACATCGGTGATTCGAGCTGTTGAAATGGCTGAAAAAGCCTTGGCTGGTCTTCCGCTGAGATGCCTATACCGGAGTCTTCAACGGAGATTTCAATGAAATCTCTGGCAGTCGTTAGTGAATAGTCGTCAGTGAATAGTTTTCTACTGTTCACTAAATACTGTTCACTATTCACTTGTCGTGCGCTTATGCGCACGCTGCCCCCGTCCAGCATAAACTTGAACGCATTGCTAAGAAGATTAAACAAAACCTGTTTTATCTTTCTCTCATCCGCTGTGATAGCGCCAACCCCTTCTTCGACATCAAACTGAAGCCTTATGCCGTGCTTCAGCACCTTTTCCTTAAACATAACAAGGCTCCTGTCAATAAGTTCTTTCAGGTCGAATTCCGAGAGATCCAGCTCTACTTTCCCCGCCTCGATTTTTGACAAATCAAGAATATCATTTATCAGCGAAAGCAGATGTTTCCCGCTGTCATAAATATCCGTCAGATATTCCTTCTGCTCATCCATAGTTACGCCCGCCATTCTATCAATCATTAACTGAGAAAACCCGATGATTGAATTAAGAGGCGTTCTCAGTTCATGCGACATGTTTGCGAGAAAGTCCGACTTGGCCCTGTCTGCCGCCTCTGCCTGGAGTTTTGAAAACTCAAGTTCAGCAGTGCGCTCTTTGATTCTTATTTCAAGGTTTTCAATAAGTCTTCTGTTTTCAATGGCAGTAGCCGCATAATTAGCAAGCACCTGAAAAAGCCCCTTTCTCCTTTTTTCCAGGAAAAAGTCCTGTTCGCCGCTGTATAAATTAAGAACACCGATCACCCGTGCATCTGAATCAAACAGCGGGACCGCCATTGAAGAGCGATAACCTCTTTTTACTGCCTCTTCCCTCCAGGGTGCATATGCAGGATCAGTGTCCATGTGGTGCATAAACCTCGGCCCCTTGGTCTTGATAGCCATCCCTGTTGGTCCCATGCCTGCCGGCGAATTGTCCCATGTTATATTTATGCTCGATATATACCCTTCCTCAAAACCTGATTGAGCAACGGGCTTGACCTTAAAGCTGTTTTCTTCAGTAATGCCAATCCATATCATTCTCAAGGCAAAATTTCTTACAGCAATATTGCATATAGCCTCGTATATGTTTTCTGTCAGCGGGACCGCAGAAATCATATTGGATGAATTAGCAAGAGAGAGGAGTTCCTTTCCATATTCTATTAATTCGCTTTCCATCTTTTTTCTCTCCGTGACGTCCTGTACTGTGCCGGACATCAGAACCGGCTTGCCGGACTCATCAAAAACAACCTCTGCCTGTTCGTGTACAATGCGCTCTGAGCCGTCCGGCAGAACTATACGGTGGTCAATGCTATAAGGTTTTTTCTCATATAAAGCCTGATTGACCGATTCTCTCACAAACTCCCGGTCATCCGGATGGACGGAATTCAGAAACGCCTCATAGTTCGCTCCAAATTCCTGCAACGATAAACCAAAAATACGATAGATCTCATCAGACCAGCGCAATTCGTTTCTTACTATATCCCAATCCCAGCTTCCAAGACGGGCCATCCGCTGGGCATTGCTAAGGCTGGCTTCACTTTTTCGTAATGCATCTTCTACTTTTCCAATATCTGTAATGTCTCTTGCAATACCTGTGAGCGCAATAATTTTACCGTCTGCGTCTTTGACCGGCGAGGTTGTCAACAGCACAGGGAATTCGGAGCCGTCTTCTTTTCTGTTAATGACTTCTCCAACCCATCCGTCCTCCAAAGTCTTTCTGAAAATCTCATCTCCAAGTCCAGCGGGATTATTGGGGGATTGCAGGATAGAGACGGGCTGACCAATCAGTTTGTCCTTGAGATAACCAGTCTGACTTTCAACAGCATAATTTACATACGTTATTCTGCCTTCCATATCAGTGATGACTATCATATCAGCGCTGCTTTCAAGAGATTGGGCCAGCATCGCAACCTGTCTATGGTTTAGGGCGTTCTGCATGGAAACAGAGATGATATCGGCAATAGCCGTATAAAGTTCCTCTTCCCTGCCGGACAGTTTTTTTCCTGCCTGCAGATAAAGACAGAGTATCCCGATTTCCCTGTCCCTTGATTTCAGAGGAAGGATTATATGCCCGTGCTCTTTTGCGCCGCTGTATACCTTTGAATGCCTTTTGTCTTCAACACTGCTTTCAGACACCAGCATCTCACCCCTTTCAGCGCTGATCCCGCAAAGGCATTCCCCGTAAGGAATAAAGGCGCATCCTCTTTTCTGTTCATCAGGGAAATTACGCGATACGACAAGCTCAAGAGACTTTCCCTTTTCGTCGCACAGGAATATCGCGCCTTTTTTCTCAAGCTTCAAAGGCTCAAGGTTCAGTATTGAGTCCATAACCATGTCAAGCATAACATCAAGGGTAAGCGACCGGTTTGCCGCTCCTGAAATCTCATTCAATACATTGAGTTCTTTAAGATGCTCTTCATTTTTATGAAAAAGCTGCCCCAATGTACTCGCCATGTCATTGAATGTATTTGCGAGCAATCCTATCTCGTCTTTGGTTCTTACTTCAGTTCTGACGTTAAAATTGCCTTTTTCAATCTCTGAGACAGTATCTTTTAATCTCAGGATGGGTCTTACTATGGAATTCCTTACAAAAATAATAACAGGAATGGCAATAAACACAAAAAGCCATATGATAAGGAACCTGAAGTTATCATACTCCTCTATCTCCGCCTCATAATGCTCTTCAATAGCCTTTACAAACCTGTCTATTTTATATACGTATCCATGAATACGCCTGTCGTATTCTTCCAATACTTCCCTGGCCTGAACCTCTGTAACATCCTCAGGAAGCTCAATTATTCTTAACAGCGCCGGTTTGAGGATATCCTTCCATTCATCAAGAAGACCGTTGAAAATCAACAGCTCTTCTTTGCCGTGATATCCGATGGGTTTAATATGAAGCGTCCTGTTGCCGTTTGTTAACTCCCCTGTTATCTTTTCAAAATTATCAATCTCATGCTTAAGTTCCGCTATTGACGACGCTCTCTCTGTTATTGTCTTTTCATGAATTCTTTCCACAATCTTTTGAGCCAGCCATGCCATCTCAAAGGAACGAAACCGCATCTCTCCTGCAAGGTTTATCTTTGCGGCTTCTCCTTCAATGTGATGCGTAAACCGGAAACTTGTATATAGGAGGATGGCTATAAATGAAAGGATTGTGAGGCTTATAAAGATACATTTTACTGTAAGGGATTTAAACATTGCTTTTAGCCGTTAAGATGATTAGCAGCCCTTATTTCATACAGCTTCTTATATAAGTAACTATATCATATCTAAAACCTTTTTTAAGCCTGTCAGTTTTTCCATAAAGCGGTATCTTCCCCTATGATTAAGCTCATGGTTTTATCCCCGGACAAATGTTATAAAAAAGCATGAAGATTTCTACTTATCGCAGAACCACACAGCTTTTATTTATCCTTCTGATAATAATAGCTCCCTTTCTCGATATCCTCAGGATCGACTCTGATACAAGGAGTCTGATCGTATTTGGAAAAGAATGGAGCATAGGTCTGGAGGAAGGCTTTTATTTAAACCAGTCCTTTGAAAATGCATCACATGTTGCCTGGCGGTTCTTCCTTAAGGCAGTATTGCCCTGGATCACGGTCCTGAGCATTTTCCCAATTCTCGGGGCGCTTACAGGAAGATTCTTTTGCGGGTGGTTTTGTCCTGAAGGTACATTGTTTGAACTTTTTGATTTCCTCACGATGAAGATCTTTGGAAGAAGGAGCCTTTTCACAAAAAAGCCTAATGATCCCGGTGCGCCTGCAGAAAAAAGACTCCCTTATATAATACTTGCGTTGTTTTGCATGATAACCATCCCTCTGCTTATGGGGGTTGTTCTTACAGGATATTTTGTTAATCCAAGAACCGTCTGGAGCCAGGTATTGAACTGGGAATTTACTTTCGGTGTAAAGGCAGGGATCATCGGTGTTTCCATCTATATATTCATCTCTGCGATGATCGTCCGTCATACCCTCTGTAAGTATGTATGCGGTGCAGGACTTATGCAGATGTTATTTGGATGGGCCAGTCCTGTTTCAATCAGAATAAAAACAGACCCTGTAAAACTGGCTGCATGTACGGATTGCAAGAGTTGTGAAAAGGTATGTTTCATGAATGTAAAGCCGAGACTGTTCAGAAAAGATATAAATTGCGTAAACTGCGGCGAGTGTATCACTGCATGCAATAAGGAATTAGGAAAGGATAGAGGAATATTCAGTTTCGCTCAGTCAAGGTCTTGCGCTTTGCCGGTAAAAGAAGCTGTTAAAAAGCAGGACGATACTGTAGTGAATATTAAAAGAGATGAATGTTATGAGAAAACCTGCAGATGAAATATGTTGTTATTTGTTTTCATCTTTCTCTTCGTCAAGCATCCTGTATTTGGGCCTTTCAACGTCGTCGTACTGCCCGCTCTTTACGGCCCACAGAAAAAACAGCCAGGCGGCAATGCCGGCGCATAAGGTAAGAAATATCAGAATGAGTATGCTCCACATATCAGCCTCTTTGCAGCCTCAATGAATTTCCGACAACGCTTAATGAACTGAGCGCCATAGCCCCGGCTGCAACAATAGGGTGCAGAATTCCCACCACGGCAAGCGGTATTGCAACTGTATTGTAAAAAAACGCCCAGAAGATGTTTTGCCTGATAACAGAGAATGTCTTTTTTGAAAGGTTGACGGCATAAGGAAGCAGCCTGAGGTCGTTTCTCATCAACACCATGTCGGAGCTTTCAAGCGCTATGTCGGTCGCCCTTCCCATTGCTATCCCGACATCAGCCTGCACCAATGCAGGGGCGTCGTTAATTCCGTCTCCCACCATTATCACCCGCCTTCCGCTCTCCTGCATCCGCTTGATCTCTTCCGCCTTTTCGACAGGCGACATCTGCGCCTTAACCGTATCTATACCGGCCTCTCTTGCGACCGCTGCCGCTGTTTTAATATTATCGCCGGTTATCATTGCCACATCAAGCCCTTTATGTTTTAACATCTTAACAACATCCGCAGCCTCTTTTCGCACAGTATCCGAGACTGAGAAGATGCCGGCGAGATTTCCTTCATATGATAAATAAACTACTGTAGCTCCGGATAATTCGGAGGATTCGATTTCAGACAGCAGTTTACGGTCCGCAGCAACATCAATTCCATAAGACTCCATAAACTCCCTGTTTCCAATCAGGACGGGCTTCCCGTTTATCACACCCTTAAGGCCTCTGCCGGGATATGCCTTAAAATCGGTTACGTCATTCAGCTCAAGCACCTTTGATGCGCTGACAAGCGCCTTTCCTATGGAATGCTCGGAGAGACGTTCAAGTGAGGAAGCAAGGCGCAAGGCCTCCGTGTCTGATATTCCTATCCCTTTAAATGAGCTCAATATGGGCCTGCCTTCTGTAAGGGTGCCTGTTTTGTCCAGGACAATAATTCCAATATTCTTTGATTTTTCTATCACGTCTCCGCCTTTTATCAGTATGCCTTTTGACGCCCCCTTTGTAGTCCCGACGAGTATGGCAAGCGGTGTTGCGAGTCCTAATGCACAGGGACAGGCTATTACAAGCACGGAGACGGCGTTCATTACGGCATTTGTTGTGAAACTGCCGTGAAATATCCAGTACAACCAGGTTGCAAAACTCAATAATAATATTGCCGGGACAAAAATCCCGACAACCCTGTCTGCTGTTGTCTGCACAGGGGCTCGTCTGGCCTGGGCCTCCTCAACAGTCTTTATGATCTGCGAGAGGACCGTGTCTCCTGCAGTTTTATTGACTTTAAATATAAAGTTGCCGTAAAGGTTTTGCGTCCCGCAGAAGACCTCGCTTCCTGCTGACTTGGATACAGGTTTTGATTCACCGGTAAGCATGGATTCATCAACCTCTGACGAACCTTCTATAACAATTCCGTCAAGCGGTATCTTCTCCCCTGGGATTACCTCAATCATGTCTTCAACATTTATTGATGAAATGATCGTCATTTTTCTTTCTAAAGACTGAAGTCTTTGACCGCTGACCGCTGACTGCTGACCGCTGACAACTTTTCTTGCCTCTTTAGGACTAAGCGATAATAGCCTTGTTATCGCCTGTGAGGCCTTCCCTTTGGCCCCGGCTTCTATATATCTGCCAAGAAGGATCAGGGTTATTATCATGGCGGCTGTATCAAAATAAACCTTGCCTCCTGAAAACATCTCATAGATGCTGTACAGATATGCCGAACCGGCGCCTGTCATAATGAGGAGGTCCATATTGAAATGAAGATTCCTTACCCCTCTCAGCGCCCCGTTTATGAAAGGCCATCCTGAATAAAAAACTACCGGTGTTGTGAGCAGAAGCGAGATTAAATGGAATATGTTTTTAGTCTCTTCATCGATCCCCTGAAAATAGCCTGCGTATAGTGCAATGGAATAAATCATAAGCTGCATAGAGAAAAACGAGGCGGTCCCGAATCTCATGAGGAGGTCTCTCTTCCGGTTTTCCAGCTCTTTTTCATAAGCCTTTGAAGTAAAGGGCTTGGGTGTGTATCCGATGGATTTTATCCTCGCGAGAATATTATCAATCCCGGTCTCGTTAGGATTCCAGCGGATCTTCGCTTTGTGGGTGGCATAATTCACATTGGCGTATGTTACGCCCCTGGTCCTGTGGAGGATCTTTTCATTCAGCCAGACACAGGAAGCGCACCTTATGCCGTCAAGGATTATGTCTGTCTCAAGTTCATTTCCTGCCTCCACTACATGCTCATTAAATGCAGCCAGGTCTACTGCTTTATCTTCTGCGGGCCCCGGAACCCATGAATCCCTCTTCTTATAGAATTCTCCAAGTCCCTCATCATTAATAAGCCGGTAGATGCCCTTACAGCCGTTGCAGCAGAAGACCTTCCTCCGGCCGTTGACTTCATCATATACGGCTTCCCTGTCCGGAAATTCCAGAAGGCAGTGATCACACTTTTGCATAATGATTTGTACTCACTTTTGTTTTTACAAAATCTCCACTTCCCGTTGCAATACTTCGCGTCAACGGGAACCCAGCCCCTCTTTTCCAAAGAGGAGAATCAAAAAAGTCCCCCTTTGAAAAAGGGGGATTAAGGGGGATTTTTAAGTCATAGTGATATAGCAATAAAATATATCCCCATCAAAATAATAATTATTCCGGACAATTTGTACAGCAGTCCTCTCATCTTATGGCTCAAATATCCTGCAATAAGTCCGAACATCAGTAATGCCGGAAGCGTTCCAATCCCAAAAAAAAATGCCGTAAGCATCCCGGACAGCATACTGCCTGTTCCTGCGGCAGCCATGAACACAGTATATGAAAGGCCGCACGGCAAAAAACCGAACAATGCGCCGAGAGGATAATACAGCCAGACAGATTCA
>JAGVGM010000258.1 GCA_020057065.1 Thermodesulfovibrionia bacterium | reverse complement strand
TCGCCGGAAGAAATTGTCATCCACCTTCCACACCTCAACCTTGCACAGGTATTTGATGCGTTGAGTTATTACAGTGACCATAAGGATGAGATTAATGACTACATAGAAAAAAATAAAATCCCTGAAAACCTCATCCATCCTTCAGTCCGTTGATTTCCATCTATCTTGATGAAGACGTTGATGTTCTGTTAAAACCTTTACTTACTGCAAAAGGGTATTCTGTATTTACGCCTCTCGATGAAAAAATGCTCACAATATCCGACAGGGAACAACTTGAACATGCAATAAAACTCAAATGCACATTTTTCACACATAACAGAGTTCATTATGAGAAACTATACGCAGAGTTTATCAAGGAAAATAAAGAACACTTCGGCATTATTATTGCTACAAGAAGGAATGTTTATGAATTAGCACGGCGAATTGCCCGCCTTCTTGAATTTTATTCGGCTGATTCCATAAAAAACCAGTTAATGTATGTTTAAGTCATCCCCTTGCTTATCGACTCACCTCTTTCATTATCGGGATTATTTACTTACATTAATGTCAAATTGAAAATCAGACTTTCAATCTGCCAAATTGATTATAATGTTCCTGATTTATAGTTATCAAAAACAGATTTTGTTATAATCCCTTGTAAATCATGCAAGACCTCTCGCTACATATCCTCGACATTGCGGAAAATTCGATAAATGCGAGCGCCACCGAGATCAGTATAAAGATAATTGAAGACACGAGAGAAAATATTCTATCCATCGAGATCAGCGACAACGGTAAGGGAATGGATGAGGAAACGATCAAGAAGGTCTATGATCCTTTTTTTACAACCAAGGCCTGCAAACATACCGGCCTTGGTATCCCGCTGCTGGCACAGTCAGCAAGAGAATGTAATGGGGAGATGAATATAAAAACGGAAAAAGGCAGAGGCACAACGATCCATGTTTCTTTTCAGTATGATCATATAGACAGAAAGCCCCTTGGGGCTATCGGGGATACCCTTATAGTGCTGATCGCCTCGCATCCGGAGATCGATCTTATCTTTGAGCACAGGAGAAACGACAGCATATACAGCTTAAATATATCTGAAATCAGGAAAGAGCTGGAAGGTATTCCGGTGAATTCACCTGCTGTAATAAGTTTTATTAAAGATGATATAAATGCATGGCTAATTAGTACCGGTTATATGCTACAATAGCAAAAATTAGTTATTCGATGACAAAAAAGTTTAACTTTTTCAGTATAAGCAAGATGCTGAATATAATCATTACTGGAAGGGAGCGCAATGGAAAAGGGAAGAATTTTAGTACTTGATGACGATCCTGTTATAACCTTAAGCTGCAAGAGGATACTCGGGGCGGAAGGCTTCAGCGTATCAACTGTGGAAAGAGGAGAAGACGCCCTCAACAAGCTCGCTAAAGAAGATTTTGATCTGTTCATTTCCGATGTCAGACTCCCGGACATAAACGGAATGACTGTGCTAAAAGAAGCCCGGGTCATCAAGCCAAAGACGGATGTTGTCATAATCACCGGCTATCCCACACTGGAAGATGCAAGGGAATCTACAAGGCTTGGAGCTTTCGAGTATATAGAAAAACCGTTCACCCCTGACTTTATGATCAATGTTGCAAAAAAGATATTTGACACAAAGGGATGGATTTTGAGAAAGGCATTTATTGACGAGTTCAGAGACTCCATCACGCCGCTAAGGGATATGGAGAACCCTGTCATCTTTTACAAAGAAGGAACCTGGGCGCGTCCCGCCAAAGACGGTTTGTGGGAGATAGGATGTGACCTGAGATACTTGATGTTATCAGGGAACCTGATGTATGTTGAATTCATCAGAGACCTGGAGAAGATAGAGGCTGGAAAACCTTTTGCAAGGATCTATACGAGCGGCGGTCAGGGAAGCGAACTTCTTTCACCAATGAACGGTGAATTAAGAGAGGTCAACCTGAAAGCAAACGACGTCATGGTCGCCTTGCTGAAAGATCATCTTTCTGAAGGATGGTTACTGTGGCTCGCAAGGGTTTTTCCGTTGGGCAGTGAGTAAAAAAATAAATTAACAATGAGCAGTGAACAATTAATAATTAAGGTATTTTCAATTACTCATTACTCTTTGTACTCATTGATCATTTAACTGTAGTTTTCAAGGGAGGCTTTTAATGGCAGACGATGACTTGAAGATCCTTATTGTGGACGATGAGCCTATAATTATAAGAAGCTGTGAAGCTATCCTTAAGGCCGAAGGATATAATATCGAAGGAACACTGAGCGCCAAAGACGCTATACTCAGAATGGAACAGCAGCCTTATTCTCTCGTTTTTACCGACCTGAAGATGCCTGAAGTGGATGGAATAACCCTTATACGATGGATCAAACAAAAAAGACCTGATACTGGCATAGTGATAATAACCGGTTATCCGTCACAGGAGACCATTAAAGATGCCCTTGAGCTGGGCATTATCGATTATGTGCCAAAGCCCTTTACTCCCGCACAACTGCTGGATGTGACTAAGAGGGCTGTAGAATGGGTAAAAGGGAAAGCGCCTTTTATTAAAAAGGAGAAAGACGAACTCCCGCCTTCAATGCTTCAGGAAATAGACAGGATTATAAATCAGTACAAAAATAAACCGGGCAGTTCAATCCCTGTGCTTCAGCGCTGTCAGGGAATAGTAGGCTATCTCCCGCCTGTCGTGCAAAAGCGTATTGCGAAGGGACTTAATCTTTCCGCGGCTGAGATCCACAGCATTGTTTCCTTTTATTCCTTCTTTACTATGAAACCCAGAGGAGACCACAATATCAGGATATGTCTCGGCACTGCATGTTATGTTAAAAGAGTTGAAGAAGTCCTGAATAAAATTAAAGCTGCCCTAAAGATAGACGTTGGCGACGTTACGGAAGACAAGAGATTCTCGCTTGAAACCGTGCGCTGCCTCGGCGCATGCGGATTGGCGCCTGTCATGGTAATTGATGAAGAAACTTATGGCGCAATGAACCCAAAGAAGGTTCCGGGTATTATCGAACAATATAGATAAAAGGAATAAAGGGAGCACAAAATGGCAAGACTAACGATTGACGACTTAAAAAAAATAAAGGAACAGCAAAAGGCCACCTTTACATTGAGAGAAGGAGGGTACAGGGCCAAAGTTACCGTCCATATGGGAACCTGCGGAATTGCTGCAGGAGCGAGGGAAATTATGACAGCCCTTCTGGATGAGATAGCACAATCAAAGGCAGAAGATATAATAACAACTACTTCAGGGTGCGCCGGGCTCTGCGCCCGTGAACCCATGGTCACCGTAGATATACTTAACAAGCCGCCTGTAAAATATGGCGATCTGAATGGCGAGAAGATACGGGAGATATTTAAGGAGCATGTTCTCGGCGGCAATCCTGTCGAAAAATATGCCCTTGTAATCGGGAGTGAAACAACGTATTAAGAAATTGTAGGGGCGGGTTTGAAACCCGCCCCTACATTAATATTAGGAGACTTTAATGGAACAAATTCGTGCAAATCTGCTTATGTGTGCGGGAACCGGGTGTGTTGCGAGCGGAACGCCCAAAGTAAAGGCTGCCCTGCAGGAAGAGCTTGAAAAGAGGGGGCTTGCAAATGAAATAAAGATCGTGCTCACAGGCTGTAATGGTTTTTGTGCAGAGGGTCCTGTGATGCTGGTTTACCCTGAAGGTATTTTTTACCAAAAACTGACCGTAGATGAAATCCCCAAGCTTGTTGATGAACATTTTCTGAAAGGACGCCCCTACGAAAAACTGCTTTACAAGGAGCCCGAGAAAAAACTTGCGATCCCGACAATGAACGAGATCCCGTTCTTCAAGTTTCAGGTTCTTAGAGTTCTGAGGAATAAAGGTTTGATAGACCCCGAAAGTCTTGACGAATACATAGCAAGGGACGGATATATGGCTGCTGCAAAGGCGCTTAATGAAATGACCTCTGCCGATATAATAAAAGTCATGAAAGATTCCGGGATCAGAGGTCGCGGCGGAGCAGGTTTCCCTACAGGGATGAAATGGGATTTCGCGTCAAAATCACAGGCAGATCAAAAATATATGCTCTGCAACGGCGATGAGGGAGACCCCGGGGCCTTTATGGACAGATCGGTCATGGAGGCGGATCCGCACTCGGTTATAGAGGGAATGATCATAGGAGCAAAGGCGATTGGCGCAAGCAAGGGCGTAATATACGTAAGGGCCGAATATCCCCTTGCGGTAAAACGCCTTCAAATGGCGATTGATAAATGTCACGAAACAGGACTCCTTGGCGAGGATATCCTGAACAGCGGTTTTAATTTTGACCTTGAAATATATCTCGGAGCAGGCGCATTCGTATGCGGTGAAGAAACCGCTCTTATGCGTTCTATTGAGGGTAAACGCGGAATGCCGAGACCCAGGCCGCCCTTCCCTGCGCATAAAGGCCTGTGGGACAAACCGTCGGTGCTGAATAATGTTGAAACACTCGCTCAGATCGCACTAATTATACTGAACGGCGCTGACTGGTACAAGACTCTTGGTACGGAAAAAAGCACCGGCACAAAAGTTTTTGCCCTCACAGGTGATATAAGAAACGTCGGCCTCGTCGAAGTGCCGATGGGAATTCCGCTTAGAACGATAATATACGATATCGGCGGCGGGACAAATAATAAAAAGAAGAAATTCAAGGCGGTCCAGATGGGAGGCCCTTCGGGCGGCTGTATCCCGGACAGTCTCATTGATATCCCGGTCACATATGAAGATGTCGTGAAAACCGGTGCGATAATGGGTTCAGGCGGCATGGTCGTCATGGACGAAGACACATGTATGGTGAGCACTTCAAAATTCTTCCTCGAATTTACCGCTGATGAATCCTGCGGAAAATGCACGCCGTGCAGGGTGGGTACGAGGGTAATGCTTGATATGCTTATCGATATCACGGAAGGCAACGGAAAGGACGGAGATATAGAAACCCTTCAGGACCTTAGCCGGGATATTATAGCAACATCCCTCTGCGGTCTCGGACAGACCGCGCCCAATCCCGTCCTGTCAACAATAAGATACTTCAAAGACGAATATGAATCACATATAAAAGACCACTGGTGCAGGGCAGGGATATGCACAAAACTCTGCACATTCCACATCGATGAGGAATTGTGCAAGGCCTGCGGGGCCTGTCTCAGGGCCTGTCCGCAAAAGGCTGTCGTTGGGGAGAAAAAGGTGCCTCACAGGATCATTCAGGAACTCTGCATACAGTGCAGGACCTGTTATGATACCTGCAAGTTCGGCTCTATAAAAGTAGGTCCGGCAGGCTGCAAAGATATAAAAGATATACCTGAACTTGCCGTAAAGGCCGAGGGGGTAAAGGAATGATAACTCTTAAAATAAACGGCAAAGAGGTCACTGCAGATAACAGCGATACCATTCTTCAGGCAGCCCTGAAGAACAATATCTATATACCAAATCTTTGTTATGACAAGAGATTAAGACCATACGGCGGCTGCAGACTTTGCATAGTTGAGGTCGAGGGGCAGGCAAGGCTCTTCGCAGCATGTTCATCTCCTGCTGAGAACGGTATGGTGGTCCATACAGAGACCCCGAAGTTAAAAAAACTCCGCCAGACCGCGATTGAACTGCTCCTTGTTCACCATCCCCTGGACTGCCCGGAGTGTGATAAAGCAGGTGAATGCGACCTGCAGGACCTTGCGTACGAATACGGCAAACCGGAAGCTCGTTTTATCAGGCACAGGAAGGCAGCCCCGCCTGATGTCAGAGGGCCGTTGATCGAACTGACATCAAGACGCTGCATACTCTGCGGAAAATGCGTCAGGATCTGCGCAGAACATCAGGGTCGAGCCGCTCTCGGCCTTATAGGACGGGGATTCCCGACTGTTGTTCAGCCTGCATTCGGAGAAATACTTGAATGCGATTACTGCGGACAATGTCTTGACATATGCCCGACAGGCGCGATCATCAGCAAACCTTACAAATTTACTTCAAGATCATGGTTCCTCGAAGAAAAAGATACAATCTGTCCTTTCTGCGGCGTAGGCTGCACCCTGACCCTCGGATTGAGAGAGGGCAAAATACTGAGGTCGAGAGGGATAGAAGGTAAAGGTGTAAACGACGGTAATCTCTGCGGAAGGGGAAGATTTGGTATTGACTACATTTACAGTGACAAAAGACTGAGACACCCTTTAATAAAAAAGGGCGATGAGTTCATTCCTGCAACATGGGAAGAGGCGCTGACATATATTTCAAACAATATCAGCAACATAATCAAAACCCATGGGGCAAATGCCATCGGCGCGATCGGGTCACCGCGATGCACAAATGAGGACAATTACATCCTGCAGAAGTTTATGAGAAAGATTGTGGGCACTGACAATCTCGACTCCTCCGCAGCATTTGGCTATGGAAAGGTGCAAAAGGCATGGGAAATGTCATTCGGCGAGAACAGCCATCCTGTAGACCTTAGATCCCCTCTTGGAAAAGAGGTTATCCTGATCATTGAATCGGACCTGAGCGTAACACACCCTGTATTCGGGCTTAATATCCTCCAGGCAAAAAGAGAAGGCTCAAAACTTATTGTCGCAGATTCAAGGAAGACAAAATTAACACGGCACAGCACTCAGTGGCTCAGGCTGAAGGACGGTACCGGCGTCGCCCTTCTGAACGGATTAATGAAGGTGCTCATTGATAAGGCTCTATTTAATAAAGAAGCTGCGGTGAAAGTGACCGGCTTCAACAACCTTAAATCATCACTTGAAGAATATACACCTGAAAAGGTCTCGATAATCACAGGCATTCCTGCAGATGAAATTATAGCTGCAGCGGAGACCTTTGCCAAAGCGAAAAGCAGGATTATCTCCCTTTCTATCAGCGCTTCCGAGAACACAAAAGGAATGGATACGGTCCTTGCAGCCGCAAATTTGATAAATCTTCTCGATGATAATTCAGGCGCCCTCCAGATCCCTGCTGAATACTCAAATACTTACGGGCTCTATCAGATGGAGGTCCGTCCCGGCGATCAGCCGTATAACATGGGAATCTCTGAAATGCTGTACAGCGAAAACAGCGCCCTGCACGCATTATATGTCATGGGAGAAGACCCTGCCGTTACCTTCCCTGACAGTGCAAAGGTAATAAAGAACTTAAAGTCCCTGGACTTTTTGATCGTGCAGGATATCTTCCATACGGAAACTGCAAAGCTCGCAAATGTGGTCCTGCCTGCATCAAGCTGGGGAGAGAAAGAAGGCACATTCACAAACGCTGAAGGCAATCTTCAAAAAGTATACAAAGTGGTGGATCCCACAGGCGAATCCGTCCCTGACTGGATGATACTGAAAAATCTTACCTTAACAATGGGGCAGGATTTAGGGGTAAGAAATCTTCAGGCTATACAGGAAGAAATTAAAACCCTTTTGACCAAAAAACCGCAATCTGAGAAAAAGAGGGTCTTTAATCCGGTTGATTTCAAAACAGGAGAGACTACAAGCGAGACCTATCCCTTCAGGCTTGTGATAAGGGATGTCCTGCAGCATTCGGGAAGCACGTCAACAAGCTCCAAGTCCCTGGACCTCGTCATCTCTGAGGCGCTCCTTGAGATAAATGAAGAAGATGCAAAAAAGCGCGGCATCATTGACAACAGCCACGTAAAGCTGACCTCAAAACAGGGTTCCGTATTTCTCAAGGCAAAATATTCCGATTCTGTTCCTGAGGGCACTGTCTTTGTACCGGCACATTTTCCCTATGCAAAAATACATGCCCTTACACATATTTCCTCAAACGGCGAAGGCCCTATTGTTACGGTAAATGTTGAAGCAGCGAAGTAAATATATTATTGGCAATTGCCTTACTGAGCTTTTGCCACAAAATCCTTTGTTTCCAATCTCTGAACCTTTACTTTTAGTTCCTCCATCTCTTTCTTCTGGTTCTCAATGGTCTTCTGCTGTTCTTTCATAGCCTCTATCAGCACAGGGATCATCTCTGTATAAGCAACGCTTTTCTCGCCATTTGGATTTTCTTTTACTATATCAGGCAAAACTTTTTCAATTTCCTGACCTATCACTCCGTAATGTCTTCCGTCGCTAAATCCTTTATCTTTGTATTCTTCAGTCTTCCAGCTATAGGAAACTCCCTTTATGTTTAATATTTTATTTAAGGGAGAATCTATTGCAGTTATATCCTTTTTGAATCTTTCATCTGATGGATAATATCCCCCTGAAGCATAAATACTTCCGGCAACGTAGAGTTTGTATCCTTGCGGATCAGTCGTCCCGATGCCGACTTTGCCTGAAGTATCAATAATCAAATTCCCTGCATTGCCATATAATTTTGTTTCTTTATTGGAGCCTAAGACCAAATCAGCTCCCACTCCGTCGCCATTAAGCCAGATGCCCATTCTATTAGTTCCATAATTTTGCTTATTTACCCTTAATCCCGCAACATTTGTAATTACATCTAATCCACTTGACCCATATTCTGCTATACCATCAATAACAACTCCTGAAAAATTTGTTGCACTTAACACTTTATTTCCATTATCAAAATTATAGCGAATTCTCATTCCTGCGACATCTTTAAAAAATGCCTTATTCGGACCATTATTCCCATTTGTTGCTAACGTCGCAAATAAGGCACCAGCGTATCCATTGGTATAATTATATCCAGCAGTTGAGGGATCGAAAAGCATATTTGCCCACTGGCTGACAAACCCATAATCTGCTTGTGTTGTTCCACTTCCATATAAATCAAGAGCATACCAACCTGCGGTTCTATTGGTTACTGTTGAACCAGTATGGGTAATGGAAGCATCTAATGCCCTTGCTCCCCCTGTCCCGCTCGTAGAAGATTCTGTTAATGAAATAAGTGCTCCTGTTACATCTGTAGCTCCTGTTTTTGTTGCAGTAATTTTAAGTCCATCTTCATTCGTACCTGATACATCAAGTTTTGCCCCCGGCGTTGTTGTCCCGATCCCGACATTACCCTCCACAATAAGGTCTCCATCCGCTGCAAAAAGATTCGATGCAATGATAATAACTCCTAACATTACTGCCCATACTATTTTCTTCATTTTTATCCTCCTTTTTAAATGTTGTTTATTGTTTTATTTATTGTCATAACCTTATTTTTTAATAACAAGGTT
>JAGVGM010000080.1 GCA_020057065.1 Thermodesulfovibrionia bacterium | reverse complement strand
TGCTTTCAGGGGCACTGAAAGATGTTAAGGATTCGGAAAGACTGATAATTGTTCCTGACGGCATCCTTGGACTTTTGCCGTTTGAGGCTCTTGTTATGAAAGATGGAAAAGATTACAGAGACAGCGTATTTGTTGGCGACAAATGGACAATAACGTACAGCCAGTCTGCAACAGCGCTTGCATTAACAAGACTTTTTAAACCTTCAATGGCTAAAAAACCATTTTTTGCGCTCGGTAATCCGGTATACGATAAATCAGACCCGCGGTATGCCGCCTATAAACAGGGCAAGTCACAGCCCATGCCTGCACAAAATCTCAAGCAATACGCCTATCGTGGAGTCACAATACTTCCGAAATCAGGCACAACAGGAGATACAATTACATGGGAAGATGTGATATATCCGCCTCTTCCTGAGACTGAAGAAGAGATAAGGGGGATCGCAAAAATTTTTGGACTCAAGCCGGAACAGCCCGATGTGCTTTTGGGCATCTCAGCCACAGAGACAAATTTAAGAAGCGCTGTCCTGAAAGATTACCGCTATCTGCATTTTGCCACACATGCCGATCTGCCCGGAAAGGTTCAGGGGATAAAAGAACCGTTTATTATTCTCGGACAGGTAGAGAACAGTGGAAAGGACGATGGTTTCCTGACCTTGAGCGAGGTGCTTGAATTAAAGCTTGATGCCGACATGGTGGTTTTATCCGCATGCTCTACAGGAAAAGGCAGGCTTATGGAAGGAGAAGGAGTAGCAAATTTTGCAAGGGCATTTCAGCATGCAGGCACGAGAAGCGTTGTAGTGAGCCTCTGGGAGGTGGCTTCAGACGCAGCAGTAGAATATATGAAGTCGTTTTATAGCCACATAAAGTCAGGCAAGAGCAAGGCAGAGGCATTGAGCCTTGCAAAAAACGAGATAAAGGCAAAATACCAGAATCCGTTTTACTGGGCAGTGTTTATATTGTACGGAGAGAGTTAAACTGCATCATAAATGTGAATTTTACCTTGACCTTATATTTATTGTGTTTTAATTTTTAATGCAAGCAAGATACATCAAAGGAGGAAGCTGTGATGAACAGAACTATTTTTTCAGCCGCTATTCTGATTTTTTCTTTTGTGTTTTTAAGTAATGCAGGGGCGTCGCCCGCAGAGATAGAGAGTGTCCCGAAAATCCGGAACATTGTCCTTTATCCGGACAGCGCAATGATAAAGAAAGAAGCAGCGGTTGCGGTTAAGAAAGGCGAAAATATCATAAGGATCTCAGGATTGACTGCAAATTTAACGGACGAATCTGTTCAGGTGAATATTAAGGAAAAAGCAGTTGTCAGAATATCCGGTGTCAGGGTTGAAAAGACCTATCTCCAGAAGACAATGCAGGATAAGATACAGAAACTCCAGCCGAGGCTTGACAGGATTAACGAGCTTATAAAGGAACACTCAAATGAAATCTCCGCAATAAACAGTTCTATCGAATTTTTAAAGAAGACAGTTCCCTTCCCGCAAAACCAGAAGGTTACACAATCCGAGGTCGAAGGCCATGCTAAGTTTATCGAAAAGTCTTTGTCGGTAAGCTATGACAGGACTGCTAAGATTGAAAATAAAATAAAGAAACTTAATGAAGAAAAGAGGGCAGTGGAAAATGAGCTTAAAAACCTAAGCTCATCAAGAGATGAAAGCAAAACAATCGTAATCAATCTGCTTTCGAACGCAGACAGGGAAATTAATCTTGGACTCTCCTATATCGTTACAAATGCAGGCTGGTCTCCGCAGTACGATGTTAGGGCTGACTCTGCCACAGGAAAGATCGATATGGCTTGCTTTGCGAGTATAGCCCAGTCTACCGGAGAGGACTGGAAGAATGCGAATATAGAGATATCAACGGCAAGGCCTTCTTACGGGCCTCCTCCGGAACTTTCCGCATGGTATGTGGATATTTACAAGCCGATGCCTTCAAGTTATAAATATAAAAAGGCTATTAAAGGTGAAGACTTTATGATGGGGGAGAAAGTATTGGCGGCAGCTCCGGAACAGCAACTTGAAGAGCCGAAGATAAAGGCAGAGGCCACATCATTCAGCTTTATAATCCCGGGCAAGGTCAATATTCCGTCAGACAACCAGCCTCACAGGATATTAATCGCATCCTCATCGAAAGAGGCCAAACTCGACTATTATGCAGCGCCGAAGCTCTCAAGACACGCGCATTTAAGGGCAGGACTTAAAAACCCGTTTCCGTTTCCAATCTTTTCAGGACAGATGAGTATATTTTTAGATGACCGGTTTGTGAATACAACATCTGTTGATAAGCAGATTCTTCCTGATGAGGACATGATTCTGTCACTCGGAGTTGATGAAGGTATTAAAATAGAGAAAAAACTCGTGAAAAAATTTACCGAATATTCCGGAGTGTTTTCAAAAGATACTCAGATAAACTACGAATATGCGATTGACATTGTCAGCAGCAAAGACAAAGAAATCGGAATTAATATCACTGACAATTTTCCTGTTTCAAAGAATGAGCAGATAAAGGTTGTCCTTGAATCTCCCAAAAAAGAAGATGCAAAGATTTCTGACGAGGGGATAATATCATGGGAGTTAAGGCTTAAGCCTAATGAGAAGAAAAATCTAAAAATAAAATTCAGGGTCGAGCATCCGAAAGATTTGAAGATTACTGGGCTGGAGTAGGGTGCGGTGAGAAATGCGGAGTGAAGCAGGACAAATGGCTAAAGCAGGATTGAATATCTCAGACCCAAAGGTTCTCATCGGGCTATCAGTCTTCTTTGTGCTGATAGGGGGAATGGTTATAGACCCTTTGGCAGGCCTTACATGCTTTGCGCTGGCAGGAATTCTTGCGTTAGTAGCGGGTTTGCGCGGAACAAGACGGCTGCGCTACCTTGCCTTTTTCTTATTGATAATCGTTAGCGCTCTTGCCGTTTCGAGATTCCCCGGAGCCAGCCAACACTTTGATGTGTATAAATCTAAGGCTGTGACAGGAGATATAAAATAATGATATGCAGATCTTTCTTGGCAGTTCTAATCTTTGCTTCTATTTCCCTAAGTTTAAATATATCTTCTGCCGACCCGCTGAAATCTTCAGGGCTTGATATTATTGAGCCTTACGAATATGAAATTTTTAACGCGATTCTTGATAAATATGATGCCTTTGTCTCGCTTGATAAAACGACTATATCCGAAAAGAGATTAGATAATGCCGATGTTGTGCATTTGCAGCGATCAGGCATGCAGATTGATAATTATCTGACCGACGATTTTAACAAGAAAAACAGCAGATCATATGAGCTTGAAAAAAGATTTTCTAAGAAGAGATATTTCATGGATGAATCTTATCCGGTTCATCCGGGTA
>JAGVGM010000155.1 GCA_020057065.1 Thermodesulfovibrionia bacterium | reverse complement strand
ATGAAAGGGACAAAGATTGCCTATCCTGCCTTGACCTTCAATGACAGGATGGAAATAGACCTGGGCGACCAGAAAATAGAGATGATATTCATCGGACATTCTCATACTGACGGAAGCATCCTGGTCTATCTGCCTGAAAAAAAGATATTGTTTGCTGGTGATATATTATTCACTAATTATCATCCATTTATTGCAGATGGGAATATAGAAGAGTGGGTTAAGGCGCTTGATTATATTATGACAATGGATGTTGAGAAAATCATTCCAGGTCATGGCCCGATTTCAAGTAAACAGGATATTGAAGATATGAAAAACTACCTGATTGCCTTTGACATGAAGGCTAAGGAGCTTGCAGCAAAATCAAATGATGTTGAATATATTGTCGCTGAAATCAAGAAATCACTGCCTCCAAGACCTGAAGGCGATAATCTTATACCATGGAATATTCAGATGAAGTATTTGAAGAAATAAAAGACGTTCGCTGTCATCATTGCGAGGGACAAAGTCCCCAAGCAATAAGGATAATTCTATTTAATTCAAAAGATGCCCGCAACATTGTTACAACCCCCGATAGAGGGTGCAAAATTCATGGAACTGACTTTGAAATAAGGAGAGGGGACAGAAAATACTTGACAATATAATCTCGGTAAGGTTATTATTAGTCTATGCTAATATACTTAATTAGAAGGAGAACTTGTGAAGGAAGCAGCAGAGTTATTTAAAATACTTTCGGTAGATAAGAGGATAGAGATTATCGAACGCCTCAAAAAAGAGCCTATGAGTGTTAATGCCTTAGCTGATGTTTTAGGAATAACCCAATCTGCCGTATCTCAACACTTGCGAGTTTTAAAAGCTGCCCGTCTTGTCAGGGACGAAAGACAAGGATATTGGATTTATTATTCTTTGAATAAAGATGTATTGGAAAAATGCAGACAGAGGCTTAATCGTATTTGCACCTGTGGATGTTTAGATGGGAAGATATCCATGAAACGAGCGTGTAAAACTTAAAATTTTTTCTCATTTATTTAAGTTTATGAGCATTTACTTAAATAAATAGAAAGGAGGTGAGAACTATGGCAAAAGACATTAAAGGAAAGCCTGAAGAGAAGAAGCCTGAATCTAAAAGTGAGACAAAAAGTTCTTGCGGGTGTGGTTGCAGTCCGTTGAAGACAAAATAGGTAAATCTTCTGAGCAGGTGGGTGGCAGATTGATGATCAATCTGCCACCTCAATTTTAAAAAATCGTAGAGGTCAAAATGAGCGAGTTGATATTGATTACAATTTATTGGTTGCATCTTATTGCAACAGTTGTATGGATTGGTGGAATTACCTTTATACTTTTTATTGCAATACCATCATCCAAACAAGTTTTAGGTAGCGAGGCAGGTAAGTTGATGGGTGAAATTTCTAAAAGATTTACTCCTATAGCGAACTATAGTATAATTTTCTTGGTTATCAGTGGTATTGCATTAACAGGGCTCAATAAACAATTTTCAGGAGTAGGAATTTTTAAAAACAATTGGAATTTGACTTTAACAGTGAAACACATTTTGGTTCTTGGGATGGCCGCTGTCCATTTTTATAGAGGTTTAGTGCTAACTCCCAAGATTGTGAGAACTGAGTCGACTGCAGAGAAAACATCCTTACAAAAATTATCTCTAAATTTGGTTATAGTGAATTTTTGCTTCGGGATGCTGATATTATTGCTTAGCAAAATTACATCTGTTTTTTAAATTCAATTTTAAGGAGATGGCTGGTATTAACGAGGCAAATATGACTCAGGAAAAGATTCCATATTTTATCAATCTGGTGGACGCTCCAAAACTTATTCAAATGGCAGAACTTGAAACAACAATTCTCACAGGACTTCATGGCGAAAAAATATTGAAAAGCTCAAATAAGGATTGGCCGGACCTGTTGGAATAGCCTCGATGGCTGGTCAGGCTGCAAGCAAAGGTTTTTTGAATCTTTTGTATTTTACAGGAATGTTAAGTATGAGCCTCGGGATAATGAACCTGCTGCCTCTACCTGCACTTGATGGTGGACAACTATTTATGCTTTTCATAGAAGCCATCAGAAGAAGGCCTCTGAGCGTGAAGACTTATCAAATAGTCAACCTGCTCGGGCTGTCATTATTTATTATCCTTACAGTGCTTGTGACTTACAGAGATATTGTAAGGCTTATAGCCTGAAGAATTTAGGGGGATAGCATGGTTAAAGAATTAGAGGACATTTTGAAGAACGAGGTCTGGCAGACGGTTCAGGCTTTGAATAAGGCATGGACAAGCGGCAATGTAGATGCGCTTAAAAATTACTTTCATAAAGATATGGTTGCAATTACCGCAACTGATAAGGAAAGACTTGAAGGGAGAGAGGTGTGTATTGCCTCATGGAGCGCATTTGTCAGAGCCACAAAGATTCATTACTGGAAAGAACTTAAGCCTAAAATTCAGATTTATGGCAATACTGCTGTTGTAACTTACTATTTCGACATGTCCTTTGATATGGCTGGACAGACAATCACAATGGGAGGCAGGGATATGTTTGTCATAGTCAAAGAAGATGGAAAGTGGTGGGCAGTGGCAGACCAGTTTTCAGCATATCCGCAATAAAAATTCGCAAGAATGGAGTAGCATAGCAGGTTAGCCCATGAAGAAATTGCAGGGAGATATCAAAAAACATCTCGACGCCTTCCGGAAGCGCATGGAGGCCAATTACAATTCGGAACGGGCAATACAGGAAAAGCGCTACCTTAAAAGCCCATTCAAATTTTTCGGCACCTCACTGCCCTTTGCCGATAAATTGGCCAAAGAGTTCAGGCGGACTAATAAAGATGCAGGACGGGAACTTGTCTTTGAACTGGCAGAAAGGCTTTGGAGTTCGGAATACCACGATGAAAAGCGACTCGGCTTAAGAATCCTGCAATTCCATCCCGAATACCTCGATTTCTCTGTCATGCCTTTGCTTGAAGAAATGCTCATGCAGTCCACGGGATGGGATTTTGTGGATGACATATCGATCCACCTTGTCGGCACAGTGCTTGAAAAAAATAAAAAGGTATATGTTTATTTAAAGCGATGGAGCGCCTCGGACAATTTTTGGATGAGAAGGGCCTCCATGATTTCACAGGTGCTTCTTTTCAGACAAAATAGGGGAGACAAGAAACTCTTCTTCGGATTTGCTGAGAAAATGCTCCATGAAAAGGAGTTCTTTATCAGAAAGGCAATAGGCTGGTGTGTGAGGGAGATATCAAAAGCAAGCCCTGACGATGCGTTTGATTTCCTCATGAAAATAAAAGACAGGGCCTCGGGTCTCACGCTCAGAGAAGGGGCAAAGAGGCTCCCTCTACAACTGAGGGAAATGATTTTAAATAAATAAACAATTATTCAAAGTGTGTTCCATACGGGGAAGAATAAAGACTTGCATAAGCAATTGACCGAAAATCCGAATGTGTAGATGAGCTTTAATAACGGCAAATTTAAATATCTCATTCAGGTCAGGATCAGCGGCAGCGTTGAACTTGTGGAGGATATTAATCTTAAAAAGGAGATAGTGCAGGCGCGCGAATTTATGAAACCCTGGGTAGAGCAGTGGGGATATGATTTTTGGGCCGTCTACCGGATGAAAAACGGCCGGGCAGCGGTCTGGACGATGGGGACTAATTTCGCGCCGAAGACTTTCATAGAACTGTAACTGCACGTTTTTGGGAGCCTTCAAATCCCAATTCAGACATCTGGGGCCAATGCCGTTGCGTAAAATGCTTCCGCGCTTCTACGCTGTTGCACCTTTGCACTGTACTTGTGAGTCCGGTTCTTTTGAGTAAACGGGAAGTCTTCTTTCCTATCCCTGCGTCACCATTTTCCCAAGGACAACGGGAATTTTTATGGTAAATGTTGTTCCTTTGCCTGCTTCGCTGGAAACCTGAATTTCTCCATTATGTTTCTTTACTATATCGTAAGCTATGCTCAATCCGAGTCCCGTACCTTTGCCCACTTCTTTTGTTGTGAAAAAAGGCTCAAATATCTTGTTTACTTTATCTTCCGGAATTCCAGAGCCTGTATCCGTGATGGAAACATTGATGGACCCGTTCTCATTCCACGTCTTTATGGAAAGTTCTCCCTGTTTTTCTATGGAATGGGCCGCGTTGACCAGGACGTTCATAAATACCTGATTAAGCTGACCGGGGTTGCACATGGTCATGGGAATGTCCCCGTATTCTTTTGTCAGGATTACTTTGTATTTCAATTCATTCCAGACTATACTTATCGTGCTTTTAATTCCGGAATTGATGTCAGCCATTTTATATTCAGCCTCATCAACCCGTGAAAAACTCTTGAGGTTCTGCACTATTATTTTAATCCGCTCGGCCCCTTCAGCCGACTCCTGTATCAGTTGAGTGATGTCGCTGATTACGCAATTAAGTTTCATCTTTTTTCTGACTTCATTTAGTTTCTCCAATATCTCCGCTGACTTAAAAGACTCTAAAAAATCAGTCTGGATATTAATAAACTCCGTCAATTTGTCCGAATATTTCAAAAGCGACCCCATGTTGCTCAATATGAATCCTGTGGGATTATTAATCTCATGCGCAACTCCTGCCGCAAGCTGACCGATAGACGCCATTTTCTCACGCTGCAGCATCTGTGCCTGGGTAGCCTTCAGTTCCGCGTAGGCATCTTCAAGCTCCTTTGTTTTTAATTCCAGAATATGCATCATATTGTTGAAGTGTTCGCCGATTTCGAAAATAGGATCTGATGCAGCTTCACGGAAAGCGGGACATTCGGCGCAGGCATACCGTTGACCGGCAAAATTATCTTTAGTATGACCCCCGCAGTAAGTGCCTGTGATATTCCAGCACCTCACAGGCTCTTTCCCGTAACATGGACAATCTCTGGTGGAACAATTCGTGACTTCATAACATTTCTTCAGATTCGGGTTATCGAATCTCACACAGACGTCTTTTTTGTCAATAACAATCTGAATAAGGGATGATATTTCATTCATCGCAAGCTGAAGTTTTATCCTGTTGTCATTAATCTCCCGGTTTGTTACTTCCAGCTCCTCAGTGCTTTGCCTTAATCTCTCCTCGACTTCTTTGAGTTCAGTAATGTCCTGCGCAACAAAGACTATCGCCTGTACCGTGCCATCGTTGTTATGCATAACCGATCCTGAAAACAATACGGGTATGAATCTGCCGTCTTTTGCCCTGTAGAACATATCGGTGTTATGGATGGACAAGTCGTTGGCAATCATATCCCGAAGCATTTCATTTATTCTTGACTCATTTTCAGCGATAATATTTGTAAACATAAGTCCGACAAGTTCATTTTCCTCATAGTTCAGAAGCGCACATGCGGCAGCATTGACCCTTGTAATTTTGCCTTCGGGGGAAATTACTATAAGCGTGTTGATCATGCTTTTAAATATGTTGTCCAGATAGTCTTTTGAGACCGTTGTCCTTTGCAGATCCTCGACCATCCGGTTAAATGAACGGGCCAGCATCCCCACCTCGTCATTTCTCTCTATATTGATATTCAGGTCATATTTGCCTTTCCCGACCTTTTCAGCCATTTGTTTAAGAAGGAGTATGGGTTTGGCTATTTTGTCGGCTATGAAGACGGCTAATATTATACCCAGAAAAATCATCCCTGCGGCGGTCAAGATGAATTTTAAAACAGTTTGTTTTTCCCTGACTATTTCTTCCAGCAGCCAGTCATTTGTCAGGCCTATTCTTGCTGTGCCCAGGAACAGTTCTCCCGCCCTGATAGGGTAAGAGACATCAATAAACTCTCTTCCGTCCTTGCTGTATCTTTGGACCATATGGTCACGGGTTGTTTCTAACGGATGGGCCGAAGGGATTTTGAATACCTTCCCGATTTCCCCTTTATCACTGTGCACCAGAATCCTGTCGGAGTCGTCCGTGATCAGAACATAAGCGCGGTAAGAGTGTTTTCTGTCATATGAAACCAGTTTGTTCATAAAGACATAATCGTTTTCGATCAGATGCGGGGTGACGACGTATGCTATAGTTTCAACGTCCTTCTGCATATCGGCCAGGAACGTCTCCTCAAATTTCTTTTTTTCTTTTAGTTCGTCAACTATATATATCGAAACTATAGCTGTTGAGACTAAAAAAACTACGAGGACGATGAGAAAACTGATCTTTGTCTTGATGGATATACTCATATTCGAAGTTGATGTTAATTTAAATCCGGTCTTTTACCTTCTCATACATTTGCAGAACGTCCTGGTAATCATCTACCTTTACATCCGTAAATTTATCGATCCTCAGTTTTTTCAGGATGTCCCTGCCTTTGGCGTCCTCATGCATTGTAAACAGGATCTTTTTGATCTCCTGTCTCAATGCCTTGTCGGTTGTTTTAGATACAACTACCGGCGGGATTGTGAAGTCGGATGACCTGTGGATCACTTTCGTCTTTTTTGAATTAACAGAGTTTGTTTTGTCGTGGTAATCCCATATGTGCCCGTCGATAAAACCTGCGTCTGCCAGTCCGTTTGCGACCAGCTCAATCGTCATATCATGGCTTCCGGAATAGAGCGCCTTCCCGAAATAAGACTTGATCGTTTCGTTCATCTTAAGCAGCATGTTCGCTCCATAGATAGTTGTGGTAGAAAGAGGATCCGAGAAATCGACAGTTTTTCCCCGTAAATCCTCTAATGATTTAATTTCGCTGTCCTTATGCACGATTATGTAAATCTGGAATTTAGTTTTGTTATACCCTGTAACTATCGGCGCTGCTATGGGTTCAAACCCCACGGCTTTACTTCTCCTGGCATAATGGGTATTACATAAAAATCCGACATCGACCTGTCCTTTCTGGAAAAGGTT
>JAGVGM010000186.1 GCA_020057065.1 Thermodesulfovibrionia bacterium | reverse complement strand
GGTTCGTACACGGTCACAGGATGTGCTCAGGCTGTGGAGCTCCGATCATTGTCAAACAGGTGCTCATGGCAACCGATTATCCTATTATCGCATCAAATGCAACCGGATGCCTTGAGGTATCCACATGTATTCAGCAATACACCGCGTGGAAGATCCCATGGATCCACAGCGCCTTTGAGAATGCGGCAGCAACAATATCCGGAGTTGAGGCCATGTACAGGTCCTTGGTAAAACAGGGGAAGATAGAGGACAAACAGGTAAAGTTTATCGCATTCGGCGGAGACGGCGGAACATATGATATCGGCTTCCAGAGCCTTTCAGGCGCTATGGAACGCGGACATGACATGATGTATATATGTTATGACAACGGCGCATATATGAACACCGGAATACAGCGTTCAAGCGCCACTCCGTTTGGAGCCAACACAACAACCTGCCCGGCAGGAGATGTAATACCCGGCAAACTACAACAAAGAAAGGACCTGACCAGGATCATGGCTGCACACGGCATTCCTTACGTGGCCCAGGCATCACCAGCACACTGGATGGACCTTATGAAAAAGGTGCAGAAGGCCTTTGAGATAAAAGGCCCCAAGTTCATGAATATTATTTCACCTTGCAACCGCGGCTGGCGCTCAAGGACAGACGATGCAATTATGCTGAGCAAGCTTGCTGTTGACACCTGTTACTGGCCGCTTTATGAGGTTGAAAACGGCATTACAAAAATTACATTCAAGCCGAAAGAGAAAAAACCTATTGTCGAATTCTTAAAACCGCAGGGCAGATTCAAACATCTCTTTGCACCTGAAAATGAATGGATGCTGAAGAAAATTCAGGAAAATATAGACAAGGAGTGGGAACTGCTTCAGAAGACTGAAGCTTTTTTTGGTGGAGAGGAAAAACCAGCAGAAGGATAATAAACGTGTTCCCGGGTAGCTCAGCTGGCAGAGCAGGTGGCTGTTAACCACCCTGTCGGGGGTTCGAATCCCTCCCCGGGAGCCATTAAAACACTCGAGGGCTATGTTGTGAATAATATTCAGTTCATAACATAGCCCTTTTATTTTCATCAAAATGAATCCTGCTCTTTCTGAGACCAGTTCCGGTACTGTATATATTTAATTCTTTCTTCCGAACGCTACTTTTCCTCTTTTTTTTAACCTAAAAAAAACATTTGTCCACAGATTAATGCAGATTACCACGGAGTCTGTCATGCCCGAAGTTTTTAATCGGGCATCCAGGTTTTTAGTCATCAGGATTCCAGCTTATCCCGATTCATCGGGACGGGAATGACAAACTATGAGGCCTTACTTATGAACTCCTTAGTAACTGCCGTTATTAGGTTAAAGATTTTAAAGGAAAATGCCGAATATAAGTATGTCCAAGTTATTTAAGGTGGGATAAATGTTTCTGGAAAGCGGTAAAAATCCAGCACTCATTAGTGATTACATCCAAAATAAACTGATATGAAATTATCACTGAAAAAGGTTTTTATTCTTTTCATTTTTTCAATAGCAGCGCTAACAATAGTATTGGACATAGCAGGAGTTATCCCTGTCAGAAACATTCTGCCTGACAAAGACGCTCTTTCTCTCTTGCTTGTAATCGCTGTTATTGGCATGGCCGGCCTGATTTTTTTAATCAGAAAGATTTTAAATCCTGCTATTAAACCCACTACTAAGTTAGAACTTACACAATCTTTCAAAAAAAAGTCAAACACTCTCAAAATTTCAAGAGATGAGATGGAAAGCCTGGTTCAGAAACGTACCCTGGAACTTACCCTTAGCAATAAAAAATTACTGCAGGAAATCAGCGAGCGCAGACGTATGGAAGAGCAATTGCAATACGATGCCTTTCATGATGTGTTAACCGGTTTACCAAACAGGGCTTTATTCATGAACCGTCTGGCACATCTTCTGCTGCTCTCAAAAAGACGAACAAATCACCCATTTGCAGTCTTGTTTCTGGATGTAGACCGTTTCAAAAATATCAATGACAGCCTCGGTCACATAATCGGTGATAAATTACTGATTGCGATTGGTCAACGCCTGCTTTCAAGCCTGAAACCCGGAGATACAATTGGCCGTTTCGGAGGAGATGAGTTTGCAATTTTATTGGAAGACATAGGTGATATTAATAACATTTTAAATGTTGCAGAACGCATACAAATGGAGCTTTGCAAGCCCTTTAAAATGGGTGACCATGAAATATTCACTACAATAAGTGTCGGCGTAACAATCAACTCGTCAGATTATGAGACACCTGAGCAGATACTGCGTGATGCTGATATTGCAATGTACCAGGCAAAGGCCAAAGGGAAATCATGCTCTGTAGTTTTTGAAAAGGGCATGCATACCCTGGCTGTTGAATTGTTAAAATTAGAGACTGACCTGAGAAAAGCGGTTGAAAGAAATGAATTCGTGGTCTATTATCAGCCCGTTGTATCATCTGTATCAAACTGCATCATAGGTTATGAGGCCCTGGTACGATGGAAGCACCCTGAACGCGGCCTCCTTTATCCCTGTGATTTCATTAATATGGCGGAAGAAACCGGTCTTATTGTATTTATTGACAGGTTTGTCCTCAGGGAGGCCTGTATGCAAATGAGCACGTGGCAGCATCAATTTCCTGAGAGCTCACTCAAGTTCATCAGCGTTAACATCTCGAACAAGCAGTTTCTTCAGGACGATTTGATTGAATATGTTACTTGGGTTATTCATGAAACGAACATTATTCCGAGCAGTCTTAAGATCGAGATAACAGAAAATGTCATAATAGACAATCCTGAAACCCTTATCGACATTTTTTCCCATCTGCGAAGTCTTGGCATTCAGCTTTATATTGACGACTTTGGCACGGGATATTCATCACTGAGTTATCTTCACCGTCTACCTATTGACGGTATAAAGATCGATCGCTCTTTCATACAAAGAATTGGCATTAACGGAGAGAATAATGAAATAATTAAAACTATCATGCTGCTGGCACAGGATATGAATGTGAACGTAATTGCCGAGGGGATAGAAACGGAACATCAGCTTGAGAGCATAAAAATATTGAAGTGTGATTATTGGCAGGGATTTCTCTTTTTTAAGCCCGTGGACAGCGAGCATGCAGAGGCATTAATCAAAACTGTACCGAATATCGATATATCTGCAGATTCCAATCTGCGTTACCACCAGAAAGAAAGTAATATTTCAGACACTGCAAGTGATGTTTAAGTTGATGTCGAAATCCGAATCAATTAATTAAAAGAGCTTCCTCCTGCACCTTGTACAAATAAAAATGTCTTTTTAATAGCGCTGTTATAGCATTGAGTTTTGACTTTTTAGACGACTTTCCTTTAAACTTCAATTTACAAATTATGAACGGAGACACAGTATTAACACTGATTTTCAAGGCGGGACTGATTGTAAAATTTGTCCTTATATTGTTATTGTTTTTTTCGGTGTTCTCGTGGGCGATCATATTCTATAAATTCAGATTATTGTCAAAGGTCGAAGGGGAATCCAGAGAATTTTATCAGGCCTTTTTAAAAAGCAAGCAATGGGATACGTTATATCAATCCACAAAAAAGCTTGTAATCAGTCCCCTGCCAAACCTGTTCAGAGCGGCATATTCTATCGAAGACGAAGGTTTTGATGAGATACGGAGCACACTTAACAGGATCGAGTCAACGGAAACAGACCGACTCGAAAGGTATCTGACATTTCTTGCAACCACCGGTTCAATAACTCCATTTATAGGTCTTTTTGGAACTGTGTGGGGCATCATGAATTCATTTATGGGTATCGGCAGAGTAGGCGCTGCCTCACTTGCTGTGGTAGCCCCGGGTATCGCAGAGGCGCTTATAGCAACTGCTGCCGGCCTTGCCGCTGCAATCCCTGCTGTTATTGCATATAATTACTTTTTAAGCAGGACGCGTAAAAGTGTAATTATAGCGGAAAATTTTTCGCGAGAACTAATAAACCATCTTATGAGGAAAAATGGAGAGACGCAGACAGGCTCTTTCTGAAATAAATGTAACCCCTTTTGTAGACGTAATGCTCGTCCTTCTCATTATATTTATGGTTACAGCGCCCCTGCTTCAGCAGGGGATAGACGTCAATCTTCCTCAGGCCAGGGGAAAGGAACTAGCCCCGGCTGAAAGAATCGTCATAACTGTAAAAAAGGACGGTAAAATATATATGGATAAGGCAACCATAACGCTGGAAACTTTAAAATCAAGTCTTTCAAAGACGGGCAACAAAGAAGTTTTTCTCAAGGCTGACAAAGATGTTCCTTATGGTATTGTAGTGGCTGTCATGGGGGAATTGCGGGAGATCGGTATTGAGAAACTTGGGATGGTGACTGAGCCAAAAGCTCGTATGCAATGAGACATGCCCTGAACATCGGGAAAGAGCCAAAATTTCATGTAATAGTAGTCACTTCTGCAGTAATACATCTGCTCCTCATTACCTTCATAGTTGTTCCGTTAAAAACAAGAACCAGAGAATATAGCAGCTATTTTGTGAGTCTTGTAGGACCGGTTGAAACCCCTGCAGGAATAAATAGCAATGAAAATACTGTAAATATTCCTGCTTCATTAACGGAGAAGGCGGAAACAAAAGGATTGACCAGGCCGCTGTCAAAGGCTGACATGTCTTTGGAACCTGACAAACAGATATCAAAAGAAATAGAAAGGATACGGGCTTTAAGCGCTCTATCAAAACATAAAAAGAGAAAAGAAGAAGCAAAGGGCCATGACATAGAGGTCATAAGACAGAAAATACTCGGAAGTGCCTCTATGGGGCCAGGAATACCATCTGCCCTCCAATCAACCGGAGCAGACTCCTATTATGCCATAATAACCCGAAAGATATGGAGTGAATGGATATATCCTGAATCTGACTTATCAGGACTTGAAGTGATTATAAATATCAAAATAGACAATGAAGGCAATGTCATCACCCATGAGATTGAAAAGTCTTCAGGCAACACCCTATTTGACCGGTCCGCTGTAAAGGCCATCTCGAAAGCCAGTCCTCTGCCGCCGCCTCCGGTTGAAATGGAGATAGGGGTGAGGTTTTATTTGTGATAAAAAATTTCAAATTTCAAATTTCAAATTTCAAATTTCAAATTCTTATTTTTTTACTTGTCACTTGTTCCCTGTCACTTGTCACTGCTGCCGATGCCAAGGTATACATTGATATAACATCACCGGCTATCCGTAAGATCCCCATATCTATAAAAACCAATGCATCTTTTGAGGCAAAAGTGATCGAGTCCATTATAATGAACGACCTTGGATTTTCAGGATTATTTTTCTTTGTCGCCCCTGAAGTTTCTGGAGCAGAGATCATTGTGCAATCTGAAGTCAGTGTGTCAGCAGATGAAACAATAGTGCTCTGGTCTATCATTGATCTTGTTGAAAACAGGGAAGTGCTTAAGAAACGGAACAGCGCTCCCAAAAAGAGTATCCGTGCAATAGCCCATAACATATCAAACGAGGTTTATAAGTATGTAACTGAAAAGGAGGGGATATTCAGGACAAAGATATCTTATCTTGTTTACTCATCACAGGGTAATAAAGACCTCTATTTAATGGACTGGGATGGATATAGCTCTACAAAAGTAATCCCTATAGGCCTTACCCCAAGTCATGCGTGGGCATATAACAGCGATTTCCTTATGTATTCATCAGAGAGGAACAGGGGCTGGAAGATTTATCTCCTCGATCTTAATGACTTCAGGGAAAAATTGCTGTTTTCCTCAGATGGACTTAATCTGGTAGGAAATTCCTCGCCTCAGGATGAAATAGCATTCTCATCATCCAGGGACGGCAACTCTGAGATATATACTATAAGTAAAAATGGCAGCAACCTGAGAAAGCTCACTACTTCGTTCGGTATAGATGTTTCCCCGGTATTTTCACCCGACGGTTCCAGCATTGCATTCGTTTCAGACAGGGGTGGTTCTCCACAGATATATATAATGGATTCAAACGGCAGAGGGATCAGGAGAATAACATTTGAAGGTTCATACAACACATCACCGGCGTGGTCTCCAGACGGTAAATGGTTAGCTTATGCAGGAATGAAGGATGGAAAAAATCAGGTTTTCGTGATAAAATCTGACGAAACAATGTTAAGACAACTTACTTTCAACGGAAATAATGAGAGTCCGTCATTTTCACCTGATGGTCTGTTCATAGCTTTTGACTCTGACAGAGACGGAAAGCGCGGAATTTACATTATGCGTCTCAAGGGAGATGAACAGAGGAGGATCACACCGAAAGAGATAAAGGCCATGTCGCCAAGATGGTCGCCATATTTTAAAAACTAATATCAATTTTGAAGGAGGGATCAACAATGAAAAAAATCTTTATCTTGCTCTTAGTAATACTTGTTGCTGGCTGCGCAAAAAAGCTTCCACCGCCTAGTGCATCTCCAATACAGAAAGAGAAATCAGCTAAGGAGACTATTGCTGAATCCGTAAAAAAAGAGACCGTTAAAGAGGTTATTGAGCAAAAAACAGCCAAACTGGAAGAGACTTCAGCTGCTTCCAGGGTAGAAGAGGCTTCTGTCCTTAAGGATGCGTTGTTTGATTATAACAAATACGATATAAGAGCCGATGATAGACCTGTTCTGGATGCCGCTGCGTCTTTTCTCAAAAAAAATGCAAAGTTAAATGTATTAATCGAAGGGCATTGTGATGAAAGAGGAACTAACGAATATAATCTTGCACTTGGCGAAAAGAGGGCAAAAGCTGTAAAAGATTATCTAACATCACTCGGTATTATGCCGGCAAGGATGTCAGTAATAACTTATGGGGAGGAAAAGCCTGTTTGCACAGAGCAGAATGAGGACTGCTGGCAAAAGAACAGAAGAGCGCACTTCGTCGTTACGGGGAAATAAAAGATACATCTGGTAGTGGCGAACGGCCGTTCGCCACTACTGCAGAACAACCTAATATGAATTTAATAAATGTCAAAAATATTTCTTTTTTTCTGTCCTCGGTCCTCTGTCTTCTTTGTTCTGCTCTAATACTCACCGGGTGCGCTACAACAGAAGATGTGAATAGAACGCAATATGATACCAATTTATTAAAAACCGAAGTCCGGGATATAAAGGAAAAAATATCTTCACCGCTTCAAAAGGAAAAGCTTGATGTGCTTGATAAAAAACTGCAGGAACTTCAGGGCACACAGGAATCAACTTCAAAAACAGTCTCCGACCTTATGATACAATTTCAGTCTCTCACAGCGGAATTTCGTATTCTTACAGGACGTTTTGAGGAATCCCGCTATTATGCTGATAAAAATTCAGCAGGGATGAAAGAGGAAAAGGAAAGATTGACCGCTCAACTGAAGGATTTGGAGCTTTCAATCGATGACCTGAAAAAAAGGATCACGCTAACCGAGAAAGCCCTGTCAGGTTCAATGAAAGATGAAAAAGGATCCACAGAAATAAGTAAGCCTTCAGAAGAAAAAAAAGTAACTGATGAAGAAAAATTGGCTGCAGGAACAGAAAAAGTTCAGGAGACAGAGAAAAAAAATGAGGAAAATCAAGACGCTCAAAATGCTGAAGATAAAACTAAAGCTCCAAAACAGGATGTAAAAGATGTCTATCTTGCAGGCTATCAGGCGTTTAAGGACGGCAAGACTGCTGACGCGAGGGCAAAACTCACATCAGTGATCAAGGATTATCCTGAAAATGAATATTCGGACAATTCGCGTTTCTGGATAGCCGAAAGCTACTATAAAGAAGGAAATTACGAAGACGCGATCCTAACCTATGAAGAGCTTATGAAAAAGAATCCTAAAAGCGATAAGGTTCCCGGAGCAATGTTGAAACAGGGATTGTCGTTCTACGCGCTTAAAGATAACAGAACCGGCAGAATAATCCTTGAAAAGCTTATTGAGCAATTCCCCAATTCCGAACAGGCTCAGACTGCGAAAAAGAAGATCGGAAAGCCAGCGCCGTCAAAGAAAAAATAATTGTAACACTTCTTAATAGCTACCCGCCTGCATTTTGTGTATAATATCAAAGAACGAAAAATATGGTCTGGGATGATATCAGAATGGTCCTGATTCATTCCACTGGAGGCATTAGTTTAATGGTTACTTACGAAGAATTAAAAGACAATTTAAATGAACTGCAATCAAGAATAGATACCCTCAGGAGGTATCTTTGAAGTTCCCGCTCAACTGTTACGTCTTGGATTACTGCAAAAAGAACTCTTAGCCGAAAATCTATGGGAAGACCCTGCAAAAGCCCAGGAACTTCTTAAGGAAAAATCAGCTATAGAAAATTCTCTTCAGCCTTTTTATTCGATAGGAAAAAAATACGAAAACCTGCATATCCTGCTCGAGCTTTCAGGGGAGGAAGGAGGAGAGGGCTTCCTTGAAGATGCGGGAAAAGACATCGGTAATCTGATATCTGAAATTGACGATGTTGAATTAAAAAGCACCCTGTCACTTGAAGAAGACAAAAACAATGCAATAATGACCATTCATCCGGGCGCAGGGGGCACAGAAAGCCAGGATTGGGCTCAGATCCTGATGAGGATGTATATTAGATGGGCTGAGCGGAAAGGATTTAAAGTTGAAATAGTGGACCTGCTGTCCGGTGAAGAGGCTGGGATAAAAAGCGCCACTTTAACCATTAGCGGGCCATATGCATATGGTTATTTGAAATGTGAAGCAGGCGTTCACCGCCTGGTCAGAATTTCACCGTTTGACGCCAACAAAAGACGTCATACATCATTTGCTGCAATCCTTGTTTATCCGGATATAAGTGAAAATATCGAAATAGAAGTACAAGAGGATGACCTGCGTATAGACACTTTCAGGGCCTCAGGAGCAGGCGGCCAGCATGTAAATAAGACATCTTCCGCGGTCAGAATAACCCATTTCCCCTCTGGTATTGTGATAAGCTGTCAGAATGAGCGCTCCCAGTTTAAGAACAAGGCAACGGCAATGAAGATACTCAAGGCGCGTCTCTATACCCTGAAGAAAAAAGAACAGGAAGATAAAATCGATGTATTCATCGGGGAGAAAAAAGACATTGCATGGGGAAGCCAGATCAGGTCATACACACTCCAGCCATATCAACTTATTAAGGACCACCGTACTGGTTTTGAGATGGGTAACGTAAATGCTGTTCTTGACGGAGACATAGATGATTTTATAAAAAAATTTCTTTTCTATAAAAAAGAAAAGAAAAAGTTACCCGCATAAAAATCCATGCTTAAACTCCTTATATTTGACCTCGACGGGACACTTACAGACACGGCACAGGATATTGCTGACGCAATCAACTATGCATTAAAACCCTTCGGTCCCAAAATTTATTCCGTCGAAGAAACGAAAGCTATGGTGGGCTCCGGTATTTCAAAACTGCTTGAATCACTTTTACCCAATAAGGATGACATATCAAAGGAAGCCGTTACTAACAGATTTCTCGAATACTATGCTAACCACCTGCTTGATAATACAAAAGTCTATCTGCATGTAAAGGAAACCCTGTCAAAATTAAGCGGTTACAAAAAAGCGGTGGTCTCAAACAAGAGAGAGTTTTTTTCAAAAACTATTCTGGATAGACTTGGGATTTCAGAGTTTTTTGATATTATATTCGGCAGCGACAGCGTGCCTGAAAAAAAACCTTCTCCTGTCCCCATTTTGAAACTTTTGGAAATATTTAATGTTACACGTAATGAAGCCTTAATAATAGGTGACAGTAATTATGATATTGAATCCGGCAGGGCTGCGGGAATTAAAACAGTCGCTGTTACATACGGTTTCCGCAGCAGGGAAGTTTTGAAGGACGCCGATTTCATAATTGACAGTTTTGATGAATTATTGAATGTTCTTCCTAAAATCAATGAATACCTGTAATCATCTTTATAAAATCTCCCCTTACCCCTCTTTGCCAAAGAGGGGAATTAGTTCCCCCTTTAAAAAAGGGGGAGAAAGGGGGATTTTTTGAAACCAGAACTCAACGAAACTCTTGACAGTATAAAGGACATAAAACTCTTTCAGGCAAAGGACGGTTACCGTTTCAGCATAGACGCTGTTCTTCTGGAAAACTTCATTTCAGCCAAACGGCTTGAAAAAGGTATTGAACTTGGGACAGGTTCAGGGATCATATCAATCTTACTTGCCAGGAGACTGCAAAGTGCAAATATTACTGCCGTTGAAATTCAGAATAATCTTGCTGAACGTGCAGCAAGGAACATAAGTTTAAATAATCTTGAAGGGAGGATCGAAATACTCCAAAGGGACATCAAGGATTTGAAAAAAATTTATCCCTCCAATAAATTTGACTTTGTTTTCACAAATCCTCCTTTTAGAAAAACAAAGACCGGGCGCTTAAGCATTTATGAAGAACGGGCTGTTGCAAGACACGAGATAGAAATAACACTGCCGGATTTAATCAAGACTGCTTCATATCTGCTCAAACATTCCGGCAAGTTTTTCCTGATCTATCATCCGTTCAGGCTTGCAGAATTAATAAGCCTCCTGCAAAAGGCAAAACTTGAACCAAAGAGAATGAAATTTGTGCATTCAAGGACAGGAGAAGAGGCCAAGATGGTTTTGATTGAAGCAGTCAAGGGCTCAGGCACATGGTTAAAGCTCGCCCCCCCTTTATACCTCTATGAAAAAGGCACTGAATATACTTCAGAATTAAAAAAGATCCTTTCGGTTGAATGAGATATTGTTACGTTCTGAATATACTGGCCCCGATGCTCCCTAATAATGCTCCCGTAAAATTTGCGACTGCATCGCCAATGCTGGCATCTCTGCCTGGTACAAAAAATTGGTGTAGTTCATCAGTAATACCATAGATACCTGCGAGAAGGAACGCTACGGCAAGAATATGTTTTCTTATTCCGCATGTTCGGAGTGAAAGATAAAACAAAAAAGCGAGCGGGAAATAAATACAGGCATGAATTAACTTATCAGAATTTGCGGGAAGCTTGGGAAGGTTATAATTTTGGGATGATAAATAAAAGATCAAACTCATATATCCTATGGTAAAAAACCATAAAATAACAGCTTTCTTTGTATCTGTATTTTTTGCAGTGTACATTCTTTTTAAACCTTTTGGACTTCTCACGGCAAGTTTCTGAAATATATAGAATTAAGTAGCAACTTACGGTAATAGTTATATTTTTTAAGATATTTGTACAATAAATAAACTTAAACTTACTTTAATTATTTTAGCTTAATTGAATATTTTTATCCACAACAATAATCTGTGGAGCAGTCCGCCTACAAGGATTGAAAATGGAAATACAAAGCCTGCGATTGCCAAACCTGCTTTTAATCCCCTCTCCTTTATTATCATGAACAGATTGGCAATACAGGGGATAAAAAGTGTAATGGTCACAAGACCCACTACCACCTGTTCTGTATTAAGAAGTCCCTGTTCCTGCAAAGTGTAAAGTCCTGCAGCGCCATAATCGCGCCTTAAAAACCCGATCATGAACGATTCAGTAGCCTTTGCCGGCAGCCCCAGGATATTAACAATTACAGGCGATGCAGCATCCTGCAAAAATGGGAGTATTTTTAATTTATCTGCAGTAAACAATATTAATGTGCCGAGGATAAAAAGCGGGACCGCCTCTTTGAGATACCATTCGATGCGGCTTAAAGTTTTTATAAAAACGTTTGAGAATTGTGGGAGCCTCATCGGAGGCAATTCAAGTATGAAATCGGTCCTCTGCCCGGGAATGATTTTTGCTGCGATAAAACCAACAAATAATATTACGATTGTCAGGACAGAAATCCATATGAGCAGGGCTGCAGCAGGCTGTTTCCCGAACATCCCAAGGACAACGCCAAGCTGCGCCGAACAGGGAACACCAAGTGCAAGAAGCAGTGTAACTATCAGCCGTTCTTTCTTCGTATCAAGGATCCTGGTTGTCAAAGTTGCCATGGTATCGCAGCCGAGCCCGAGGATCATTGGAAGAACAGCCTTGCCGTTCAATCCCATTGTCTGAAATATTTTGTTTAGCATAGCTGCGAGTCGCGGCAGATAGCCGGAATCTTCCATGATTGAAAATGCGATAAAAAATGTCGCGGTAATCGGCAATATAATAGCAATTGCATAGGTAACGGCCATTGTAATAATACCGTAAGGACCAATGAAAAGTTCCTGCAGGATTTGCACAGGAATGAGAGCCGTCACAATTTTTTCTGCCCACGGGTTTAAATATTCACCAAACACAACTTTTTCCAGATAATCGACCAGAACTTTAGCCCCAAACCTTCCGACAAATTCATACATAAGATAAATGACAAGAACAAGGAACGGAATGCCCCATACAGGGTGTGTTGTAATTTCACCAAAAAACCTTGAGATGCCTTTCTTTTCCGTCCCCGCTTTTGTTAGAACTTCTTCTGCAATGCCTTCAACTGTCTTAAGCCTCTGTTGACTGACAATATAACTCAGCTGCATTGAGTAGTTTTCTGCTGCCTTGTCCCTTAGAGATTCCATTTCAGTTATTTTCTCTGCCGATACATTTTCAAGAAGCCAGTTCCGTAATGTTTTGTCTCCTGAAAGTATCATTACTGCGATGGATCTTTTTGATATGTTCGACTCGGGAAGCAAATATTCTATTTTTGCAATATATTCTTCTATAGTCGAATCATAAGAGAATGAATATCCGGAAACTTTTGGATGAACAACAGCCTTTTTCAGAGAAGATACACCTTTTTTCTGAACAGCAATTGTTGAAATAACATCTACTCCAAAAATATTACTAAGGCGGGCCTCATTAATCTCGATCCCTCTGTTTGTTGACTCATCTTTCATATTCAGGTCAATAACAAGCGGTACTCCCATTTCAATCAGCTGCAATGTAAGAAAAAGCGCCCTCTTGGTGTTCTTTGCATCGATAACCTGAATTACTGCCCCCGGCTTCTCATCGAGCAATATATCCCTTGTAACTTTTTCATCTTCGCTCATTGGAACAAGGCTGTTGACGCCAGGGGTATCCACAACCAGGTACTTTTCCCTGTGAATATCCAATTCTCCCCTTATCACCTCGACGGTTGTACCAGGATAATTTGAAACCATCACATACCGACCAGTCAATAGACCGAAAATTGCGCTTTTCCCAACATTAGGATTGCCTATAAGAAATATTTTGGACATAACACCCTTTGTCTTTATCTGCCCATGAGAATGATCATGCATTTATTGTCTCCTGATAAAATCAACATTTCTTTGACTTGAAATATAAAAGTTGAATTCAACACGCTATTTTAAAAGTTGCCTGCATCATGGATCAGAGCGCTGTAGTGATTTTCTTGCACAGCCTGCAATATCCATACAATTCCATTTTGTGTGTAACTGTGTTGAAACCGAATTCATCCGCAATTCTCTCCTGCAATTTTTCGATCCTGGTATTTTCAAACTCAGCAATTGATCCGCAATTTAAACAGATAAGATGATCATGGTGGGCCTCTGATGAGAGCGGCTCGTATCTCATCAGGTTATCTGCAAAAACCCTTTCAGTTGCCAAACCAGATTTTACAATTAGCTTTAATGTCCTGTATACAGTCGTAAATCCTATGTTTTTGAATTTTTTACCGATCTTCTTATATAGTTCTTCCGCTGTGATATGCTGGCTGCATTTTAAGAATTCGCCTGCAATGATATCCCGCTGACAGGTAGACTTAAAGCCCCTTTGTTTCAAATAACTTTTCAGCTGTTTTTTCTTTTCTGATATTTCCAGAATAGCGGCAGGCTTGCTCTTGTATGAATTTCGCATTTATACAGTATCACCTATAAGGCTGCACATTGTCAATGAAATTGAAATTCATTTTCATTTACTCTAACCTTTGAGAGCAGCAAGCCTGAATAAAATCTTCGGGTTTCTTTCAACAGAAAAAAGCCCCGTCAGGAATATTTAGTGAATATTACTGACAGGGCCTCTATTGTTTATCTTAAAAAATACACCAGGTTTCCAAGATTACGCAATATTTATTGGAAGGTTATTGCCTCTGACGGGCATGTATCAGCAGCTTCCTGACAGTCACAGGTATCACATTTATCCTCTGCTTTAACAAAAGCCTTCCCGTCATCACCAAGCTCAAATACCTCGGGACAAATTTCAACACATGTGGCGCATCCCGTGCACGCATCATAATCAACTACCGGTTTTTTCATATTTACCTCCTTGGATTTTTAATAATATTGTCGTGTCTAAGTATCAGACGTGTATTTATTGAAAAAATATAATAGCACATTTTACCATAAATTATGTGAGTTAGAGCAGGTTCCTAAGAGTCTGTCTTCACCTAAAGCACAGGGAAGTCCTTGCTAATCCATTAAATAGGGCTTAATATCCTTGATGACTTATAAAAAGATAAGACTTTTCTTTTACCCTCCATTTGACGTAACAGTGAAAAGTTTTCTACAATCAATCACGCGCCCATAGCTCAATTGGATAGAGTGCCGGACTACGAATCCGTAGGTTGCAGGTTCGACTCCTGCTGGGCGCGCCACTTTCTGATCTTTCACCCCGATATGAGCTGAAATTTGGTCGTTTTCTGCTAAGGAAAAGTCAATTGCAATCTTTGTATTGATGTAGAAAAACCTGTCCTGGGATTAATTTCCAAAACAACACATGAAAGCAATGATTCGCCTTTAGCGGTTTCAAAGCGTACAGGTATCTGGGTGAGGAATTTATGTATTATCTGTTCTTTGTTTACCCCTATTATTGAATCTTTGGGCCCGCTCATCCCTACATCTGTTATAAATGCAGTGCCCTTTGGCAGAATCGTTTCATCCGCTGTCTGAACATGTGTATGTGTGCCGATAACAGCGCTTACCTCCCCGTCAAGGAACCATCCCATTGCAGACTTTTCTGATGTTGCTTCAGCATGGAAATCAACGACAATGATGTTTGTCTCCTTCTTAAGCGCCTCAATTTCTCTTTTTGCGGTTCTGAAAGGACAATCCATCTGCGGCATAAAAACCCTGCCTGAAAGGTTGAGAACAGCGATTTTATCCCCGGATGAAGTTTTCATAATGATACTTCCAAACCCGGGAACGTCCGGAGGATAATTGGCGGGTCTCAATAAACGGTTTTCTTTTGTAATATAAGTAACCGCTTCTTTTTTATCCCAGATATGATTCCCTGAAGTTAGTACATGAATGCCGTGGGAAAGCAGTTCCTCTCCCACCAACTGTGTTACCCCAAAACCGCCGGCAGCATTTTCAGCATTGGCAATGATAAAATCAATCTTTAATTTATTGACAAGATCAGGAAGTCCCTCCTTTACAGCCCTCCTTCCTGGCTTTCCAACAATGTCTCCGATGAATAATATTTTCATGGTGTTAGCTTATAGCTAATAGCTGATAGCTATCAGCTTATTTCGCATACTCCACAAATCTTGATTCTCTGATTACGGTAACCTTAATTTGGCCAGGGTATGTAAGCTCCGACTCAATCTTTTTTGCCAGGTCACGTGATATACGGGCGCATAATTCATCATTTACTTCCTCGGGTTTCACAATAATCCTGACTTCCCTGCCGGCCTGTATCGCATAAGATTTATTCACACCTTCTACAGATTTCGCTATCTGTTCGAGCTTTTCAACACGTTTGATATAATCCGTTAAAGTCTCTTTTCGTGCACCAGGCCTTGCTGCAGAAAGCGCATCGGCGGCAGCAATAAGGGATGCTTCCACCGTAATAGGATCGCCTTCCCCGTGGTGCACCAGAATGGCATTGACAACCTTAACATTTTCCCCATGTTTCTTGGCGAAATCAGCTCCAATTGATTGATGTGAACCTTCGATTTCGTGATCCATGGCCTTCCCGATGTCATGAAGGATGCCGGCCCTTTTGGCAAGTTTTGAATCAACCCTGAGTTCTCCTGCCATGATGCTTGCGAGATATGCAACCTCTATTGAATGCTTAAGTACATTCTGCCCATAAGAGGTCCTGTATTTTAGTCTTCCGATAAGCCTGACAAGCTCAGGATGTATGCCATGGAGCCCCAGATCAAAAACAGCTTTTTCACCCTCTTCTTTAATTGTTGTTTCAATTTCTTTTGTGACTTTTTCAACGATCTCTTCAATCCTCGTCGGATGTATTCTTCCATCAGTAATAAGACGTTCAAGCGAAATGCGCGCTATCTCTCTCCTTACAGCGTCAAAGCATGACAGGATGACAGTTCCCGGAGTGTCGTCTATAATAAACTCGACACCTGTTTTTGCCTCAAGCGTCCTGATATTCCTTCCTTCCCTTCCAATTATTCTTCCCTTCATTTCATCATTAGGCAAGCTTACTGTAGAAATCGTATTATCGCTGACATATTCGCTTGCATAGCGTTGAATCGCCAGACTTAATACTTCTTTTGACTTTCTGTTTGCAGATTCAACAGCCTCGTCTTCAATCCGTTTTGCAAGTTTTGCGGCCTCGAATTTTGATTCGTCTTCAACACGTTTAAACAGTTCCTGCCTGGCTTCCTCAACAGAGAGATTTGAGATCTGCGCCAGGAGCTCATTCTGTTTTTTCAGAAGCGTCTCATAGTTCTGTTCTTTTTCCTGAAGAGCTTTCTCCCGGTTATTCAATTCCCTGTCTTTTTTGCTTAAGAGACTTTCTTTCCTGTCAATCTGTTCCAGTTTTCTGTCAAACATTTCCTCTCTTTGACGAAGTCTCTTCTCAAGCAGGTTAAGTTCAGAACGCCGCTCTTTTAATTCCTTTTCAGCATCGGTTTTTATACGAAGAACCGTATCTGTAGCCTCAAGCTGTGCTTCTTTTTTTATGTTACCCGCTTCTTTTCCAGCATCCTGCAACAGTTTTTTCGCCTTCTCATCTATCTCCCTGTTTTTTTTACTTGTACTTAATTTAAAGAACAAGAAAGACAGAACGAACCCGATTACAAGCCCTGCGGCAAGAAAAATAAGTGTATTATCTGTACTCATCATTATCTGCTCCTCCTTTTGCTTAGTCTTTTCTTGAATATTTTCTCGTATCCCTGATCCGATGGGAAAAAGAACAGTTTATTGTTAATCATATATTGCTGATCCACATGATGCCCTTTGTAGTTATGCGGATACTTGTACCCGATCCCTTTGCCAAAAATATGTTCCTGGCCTGCAAATTCATCCAGGTTTTCAGGCTGCATTCTCCATGCAAGCGGAGCCTTTTTATTTGTTTTTAACAGTTCCATTTTCAATTTCCACTTATTAATGAGCAATGGATAATCAATTGCTAATTACTCATTGTTCATTTTTCTGTATTGCAGTGTGCGGTAAAAAAGAAAGGCTTAAGACAGCAGGTCCCTTTAAACAGCAGGATAAATTGCAGAATATTTTAAATCTATCTGATCAACCTCGTTTAATTCATCTGATACCGGTTGTATTTTAAAAGAAGATAAGCATTTTGAATACCTTCCACGAGGTTTAGAAATCTGCACAATATTTGTATAATTATCCATCCCCAAAAAAACCCTGACTGTCAAAGCTAAAAGTTGAATTATGAACCGCACCTGCAAATTAAAATAACCCACCTTGCCGTGCCGGAAAAAAACTTGAATCCCTGTTTTACAGGTGGGTGCCATGAAAGTAAGATCAGGCATATTCCCAAATACGGGGCGCTCAACACTTACTTTACACCGGCTCCCATAATTGTCTAATTGTCGGAACAAGTTTTTTCCCTCCTTCACAAACAAGGTAGGCGATTTCCTGTTTATTTTTTATAACAGAAAAACTACCTATTTATCAAGGTGATTAAATTACAAAAAACATTATTTCAGCTTAACTCCATAATTTAAAAGAATATTTTTCAATTTATCCTTATTTTCATTGCTCATCGGACAGAGAGGCAGTCTGAACTCCTCCTGAATTTTACCCATCATGCTTAAAGCAGTCTTTGCAGGAATGGGATTGGTTTCTATAAACATCGACTGATTCAATGGTTCAAGCTTGTAATGCAATCTCTTTGCTTCCTCGATCTTTCCATCCTCCCAGGCCTTTATCATATCTGCAACATCCCGTGGAGCGACATTTGCTGAAACAGATATCACCCCTTTTCCGCCAAGCAGAAGGAGTGGTAACGTAGTAAAATCATCGCCGGAAATGACGGTTATTCTATCGCCGCAAAGACGAATAATATCACTCACCTGCCTCATGTCGCCGGTTGCTTCTTTGATCGCTACAATATTTTTTATCTCAGCAAGTCTTGCTACTGTCTGCGGCAGCATATTTACTGCTGTACGTCCCGGGACATTATAAAGAACGATAGGTATATCAACCGCCCCTGCAACCTCTTTGTAATGCCTGTACAAACCCTCCTGTGTGGGCTTGTTATAATAAGGTGTTACAAGAAGCGCCCCATCAGCTCCCATCTCTTTTGCTTTCCGGGTGATCATAATAGTTTCATCGGTTGAATTTGCCCCTGTTCCCGCAATGACAGGGAGTCTTTTGTTGACGGTTTTTACAGTTATGTCAATGACCCTATAATGCTCTTCGTAATCCAGGGTCGCTGACTCCCCGGTTGTGCCGCAAGGCACAATGGCATTAGTCCCTTCCTTGATATGCCACTCAATCAGCTCAGATAAAGCCTTTTCATCAACCGCCTTATTCTTAAATGGCGTAACTATTGCAACGATCGAACCTTTAAACATATATCCTCCTCCCATATATTTGTCACACTGTCACTACGGATCTTCTCCTGAACTCTAACCGATATTGCTTAAGCATCCTTAAATAAGCCGGAACGAGTTTCGTATGACATTTTCATATTTTTATTTTCAGGACATTTTACAGTTTATTTAGAATTAAGATTAAATAAATCTGATAAATAAATTTACTAACCATTATATAACGATTGGTTGTATTATACAATGAAATCAATTTTTCTCTTGTAACTGAGGGGTTACTTTCTCTTCTATATAATCTTATTCATATTTGACACTAATAATGTTTTTCTGGTAATGTCAATCAAATGTTTGATCTTGGTGCACAGGAACTGATAGTAATATTTATAGTGGCATTTCTTGTCTTTGGTCCTAAAAGACTGCCTGAACTCGGCAGGACCCTTGGCAAAGGCATTAAGGAACTCAAGACCGCCATGCGCAATGTGAAGGACTCGCTTGAAGAGTCGGACTTAAGCGTATCAAAGGAAATAAAAGAAGTAAAGACAGACCTCGAGCAATCCATCAAAAATGCAATAGAGCCTGATATGGACTTAACCCCTGATATTGATAAAAAAGAAACAATTAAAGAAAAAAATACGACAGAGAACCAGGCTGGGGAAGACCTGCAGGCAAAAGCTGTTGATGGGAAGAAAGAGAAAACAGAGTCAGATAAAGATGAGTAAAGCGCCCCTTACAGAACACCTGTATGAATTAAGAAACAGAATCGTTGTCTCCCTGATAACAATCGGGATAACTTTCGGAGTCTGCTTTTACTACTCTGAGTACATCTTTGATTTATTAATTTCTCCTATGCGCCATACCCTGTCTTTTTCCCTGAAAAACCCATATGTTTCCTTTATCCCTGCAAAAAATCCCGACTTGACCCTTGTATTTCTTGCACCGGCAGAAGCCTTCTGGATACATATGAAAATGGCGCTTATCAGCGCAATTATAATCAGCTCACCGGTTATATTCTTGGAAATCTGGAAGTTTATTGCCCCTGGACTGTTGTCGAAAGAGAAGAAATACGCCCTCCCGTTCATCATTACCACAACATTCCTCTTTCTGATAGGCTCTCTCTTTTGCTTTCTTATTGTTCTTCCTTTGGCAATAGACTTTTTACTTAATTACAAAACCCAAAATATAAAACCTATGATCTCGGCTGAAAAATATATAGATTTCTGTCTGAAGTTTATCTTGGCCTTCGGCGCTATATTTGAGACACCGGTTATAATAGTGTTTCTTACAAGGATGGGGGTCGTGACAACTGATTTTCTTGCAAAACACAGGAAATACGCCGTGCTGATTGCATTTGTTATTGCAGCAATATTGACCCCAACTCCGGATGCCTTTAATCAGATGCTTATGGCGGTCCCAATTTTAATACTGTATGAAGCAGGGATATTGGCTTCAAGAATACTAAATAAAAAGAAAACTCGGACTGCATCAGATTAGAATAAAATTCAAGATGAGAGATCAGTTTAGTTGTTAGTCCATGAAATAAAAACTTACAATTAAATTATGGGTCTTCGCGTAAGAGTGTGGGTTAATTCCTGTCTCCCCCTTTGAAAAAGGGGGATGAAGGGGGATTTTATAATTATAATCTCTTCCATATT
>JAGVGM010000171.1 GCA_020057065.1 Thermodesulfovibrionia bacterium | reverse complement strand
GAACAAACACCCATATAATGATTAATCATTCCTTTTCGGAAAAATAATTGACCGTATCCATCCAAAAAATGTGTTTTCCTTCAATAGCTCACGGTCAATTTCACTGAATTCAGCGGCAAGTTTTTCAACATCGGCAAACCATTCGGCACGGGTCTTTATATGCCTGGCAGGATCAAGGTTTCTTACAACGGCCGCAGGGTTTCCGGCCGCAATAACATTGGGAGGAATATCTTTCACCACAATGGAACCCGCTCCAATGATGCTGTTATCTCCAACATGGACACCTTTACCTACAATAACACTATCTCCAAACCACACGTTATTCCCGATTTTAACAGGTACGGATTGTCCGATGGAAAGACTGCGATCATAAATTCCATGCCAGTCAGAATCGGTAATATAGACGCTTTGCGCCATCATACAGCTATCCCCTATCGTTATTTCCGTAGCAGCGCTAATACGAACACCAGGACAGATTAAACAATAATTACCAATTTTTATTTTGCCTTCCTGTTCAATGTTCGGCCAAACAGTAAGTCTGACCTTTTTATCCGGCGCTGCAATTACATTTGCATAATCACCGAGCTCAATAGGCCACCCAAAGACCTCAACATGCCATGGTTTCATAAATAATACACCCTTGCCAAGATGGTAAAACTGAGGCCGCAAAAAATAGTCCACGTACCACCTCTGGAAGATAACATCCAAGTGTTTGAGGACATAAGGACGATGATCTCTTCTCAATGGAAATTAACCCTTGACATCTTCGAATGTTGAACTTGTGTAAGAAAAAGGCCTTTCCCTGGCTTTTTCTTTCTTTATGGGGGGGATATTTTTTGCACGGGCAGGCGATCCTAACCCTTGATCACTCCAGAATTGGTGGCTAAACAAAACACTGGCATCTGTTAAATCATTGAGAGCGTCATAAGCAAGAAGTACTGCACCGGCTGTCCAAGATGTTTTTTCTTCCGGCCAGATGACCCCATCGGGAAATGTCACACCCATCCAGTAGGAGCCATCATCATATTTTTTATCACCAAGCCAACTGAAGACGATCTCCGCCTCTTCATATTCACCTATAGCGGCAAGCGTTAATACAAGTTCTGATGTCTCAGCCATTGTTGCCCATGGTCGGTCCGAGACACATCTTACTCCCCAATTTGGCACCACAAATTTATGCCAATATTTTTCAATCCGTTTTCTGGCATCTGTCTCTGTCATGGAACCACAAAGAACAGGATAGTACCAATCCATTGAATAACGTGATTTTATCATGTTAAACGAATTGGGACGTTTTCTAATAGCACAACCTAACTTTTTAAAAGCTTTTCCCCATTCGGGCTTCTTTTCCCCCAACTGAGCGGCAATAGCCAAGCCACATTTAATGCTCATATAAACAGAGCTCGATCCCGTCAGCAGCGCCATATAATCAACAACACCATCGGCATTCTTTGCCCAATAAACTTCTCCTGTAGAAGCCTGGAGACTTATCGCATAATTAACTGCCGCTTTTACCGTAGGCCACATCCTTTTCAAAAAAGAAATGTCCTTCGTAATCAAATAATAGTGATAAACTCCTACCGCAATATATGATGACATATTGGTGTCTCTGGTTCTGTCAATAGGAAAACCATCACGATAAGCCGCCCACCAACTTCCATCTTCCAGTTGCGATTCCACCATCCACTCATATGCCCTCCGTGCTTCTTCCAAATACCCTGCAACAGAAAGCCCCATAGCGCTTTCAACATGATCCCAGGGATCAGTTTTGCCACCAATGGACCATGGAATTTCCCCATTTTCTTTCTGAATACCGGCAATAAACGTAGCTATTACCTCAATATCAACTGTCGTCTGTTCAACACTTGGAGATAAATTCAATTCCATTTCACTATCCTTTTTTCAAATAGAAAACCACGCTCTTGGCAATGAAAGGGTTTAACAACTTATCTAAATATCTGGTCAAGGAAGGATGCTCTATGATATCCCACTCCAAAAATCTTTTATACAGGTTGACAGCTCGGGACTCTTCATTTTTATGACCCACAAAGCACTTCAACCACCAGTAAGGTGCGTGCAATGAATGCTTGTAACGAACTGCCCAGCATCTGGCACCTGCATCTTCCAGCATTTTTTTTAATTCTTTTTTCTTATAAATCCGTATATGGCCTCCCGGTTCCTGGTGATAATTTTCCGATACGGCCCAGCATATTCTTTCCGGTAAAAACCTTGGAACACTAACAACCAGATTACTGCCGGGCTTCAATACACGAATCAACTCCTTGATGGCTGCAACGTTATCCGGAATGTGTTCGAGAACTTCCGAACATATTACCAGATCAAACACCTCGTCTTTGAAAGGCAACCTTATTAAGTCCGCTATGGGCAGGATACATAAGCCGCTGCCAACAGGGTCTTCCAAATTCATATGCAATAACATGGTTATTGCCTTTCTAAGATCTTCTATATTCAAGTCGATGCCTATCACATCGACATTCTTGAAACGGTAGGCTTCGCAAATATGACGTCCTGTGCCGCAACCGGCATCAAGAATCCTGAATCCCGGCTTAATATCTAGCTTCTTAAAATCAACAGTAAGCATTGATCGTTTCTTTGTACACGTCGACTGTTTTCTGAGCCGCATGCTTCCAAGTAAAGGAACTCCTTACGCGCTCTAAACCGAGCTGACCGAGGCGATTGCGTTTTTCCGGATCATCCAGAAGCTCAATGATCGCCCTTTCCATAGCCTCTTTGTCTGCAGGAGGAATAAGAATTCCCGCATTCCCGACAACTTCCGGCAATGCCCCGCCTGTTGTACTGATTACGGGAACCCCGCATGCCATGGCCTCACCCGCCGGCATGCCAAATCCTTCATACAGAGATGGAATCACCGCCATGGTTGCCTCAGCATAATACCGGGCAAAGTCTTTATGTTCAATCCTGCCGGTAAATTTTACACACCCCGTCAAGCCTAATTTCTTCACCAGGTACTCAACCGTACCGCCCTGCTTGGGTTTACCGATAACCGTTAAATGAATATTTCGTTTTTTCTTAACAGCTGCAACCGCCTCGAGCAAATATCTAAGGCCTTTCAAAGGTGTATCAGCGCTATTTGTAACCAGCAGATGATGGGGTAATCGCTTGACACCGGGGAGTGGATAAAAATAATCCGTATTAATGCCATTGGGAACAATCCTGAATTTATGCTCCGGAATTTTAAAATCTTTCCTGATATCATTTTTTGAACACTCGGAAACGGTAATAATGTGACGTAACCGCCTTGACACCCTTCTTTGCATACTCAGAAATGAATACCATCGCAAGATCGCGATCTTTTTACGCAATGTTTTCGCGGCTTCAATTGCCACTTTACGATCAACGGTAATGGGATGATGAATAGTAGCTACCGTAGGAATCCCCAATAATTTTGGAATGCCTAAAACGCCGTATGAGAGACATTGATTATCATGGACAATATCATAGTCGGCTCGTTTGTTCCGCAAAAACTGATAAGCCCTCAGGCCGAAGGTAAAAAGCTCAGGAAAACCTCCCGAACTCATTCCCAGAAATTCCAACTGGTTAATCGGTGATTTCAGATCGCTCAACTTTTCAACTTTAAACAAATGATTGATATTGTAGAGGTCTAAGCTCGGAAGTTTGCGAAGGGTGATGCCCTCTGCCAATTCGGGATAAGGCGGCCCCGACATGACGTCCACCTTATGACCCAATTCCAGAAGAGCCCGACTGAGATAACTGATATACACGCCCTGCCCACCACACGTCGGGTTACCCCGATAAGTCAACAAACATATGCGCAATGGATGCCCATTGCTTTTTGAGGGAATAATTTTGTTATTAGGTTTCATGAACACCGCTACCTCTTTAAAAAAACTACTCCCCGAAATCTTCATTATTACTTTCGAAAAAATCGCAGGGTATCCTTTCTAGCAAATTTATTGCTTCAGGTCAACAAAGAAGTGCTTGAATTTACTGGATTCCGGTGCCTGCCCCGTACTTGATACGGGGTCCGCCGGAATGACAAGAAAAAGAGTTTCCTGACTTTTTACGAGTCCATCAAAGTTAAAGGGCATAGGGAACAAACAGCTCCCTTGCCTCCCCTACTGTAAATATAGAGCCTGTTACACAGACCATGTCTTCTCTTTCAGCGAGAGAAATAGCAAGGGATACAGCCTTTTTGACGTCATCGACCATTTCAGCTTCTTTATGGTATTTTTTAACTTCTTCATAGAGGACACGGGGAGAGGCTGACCTGTCCATTTTAGGTGCAGCAAGTACTATTTTATCTGCCAAAGGAGCCAATCTTGAGATGATAGACCTGAAATCTTTATCCATCATTATACCCAGAACCAGAACTAATCTGTTAAAGGAAAAAGTCCCATCTGATATTGCATCCCTGAGGGTCTTTATCCCAGCAGGGTTATGGGCACAATCCAAAACAACCAGGGGATCTCTCCTGACAACCTCCAGCCTTCCCGGCCAGTACGTGCTCTCCAATCCCTCATAAATGGATTTGTCTTCTATCTCATAACCCTCTTCCTTCAGTACCTCAATAGCTCCCAAGGCAATAACGGCATTCGTAACCTGATGTCTTCCTAACAGGTTCAATCTTAAGTCTGAATACTTGTTCTTCATTCCATAGTAATCAACTCTCCCACCGGCCATCCTTCTCCCTTTAATATCCCTGCCGACTCTATAGAGAGCAGCCCCATCCTGTAGGCACTTTTCCTGAATGGAGGCAAAAACAGAGGGTTGAGTCACTCCGGTAATTACAATGCCACCCTTCTTAATAATCCCTGCCTTCTCCATGGTTATTTCATGAATCGTCTTTCCGAGGTACTGTTGATGGTCCATAGATACATTGGTAATAACAGAGACTAGGGGATTAACTACGTTGGTAGAATCAAACCTGCCACCCATTCCCACTTCCAGAACGGCAAAATCAATGTCTTGTTCCTGAAAATAAAGGAAAGCTATGGCTGTAGTAAATTCAAAGAAAGTGATATCACGGGCAAGATCAGTACCCTCAATCTTCTGATAAACAATGTCCGTCAGTTCAGCTACCCTGCTCTCGGGAATCTCACGGCTATTTACCCTGATTCTTTCGGTAAAGTTCACTAAATGGGGAGAGGTATAAAGCCCCACCCTGAACCCGGCTTTATCCAAAACAGAAGAAATCATAGCGGCAACTGAACCCTTCCCATTGGTTCCCCCCACATGAATACTCTTTAATTCTTTTTGGGGATTATTTAAGAGGTCTAACAGACGGGATATGTTTGCAAGCCCAAGCTTTATGCCGGATGCCTGAAGGGCATACAGGTATTCTATTGACTTGTTGTAAGATTGAAACATATTTTAAAAAGGATTCGAGGGTTTAAGGGTTAAAGGGTTAAAGGGTTCATAAGTACCTAATTTTTCAACAACGATCTGGCAATAACCATTTTCTGAATATTGCTGGGGCCTTCGTAAATCTGAATGCCCTTTGCGTCCCTCATCATTCTTTCAACAGGATGGTCCTTGGTATAACCGTGGCCACCGAGGATTTCAACAGCCTCTGTGGTTACTCTCATTGCAACCTTTGTTGCAAGGTACTTCGCCATAGAG
>JAGVGM010000209.1 GCA_020057065.1 Thermodesulfovibrionia bacterium | reverse complement strand
GGGGCGTTATCTCCCTTGGAGTGAGGGGATTTTGAAGGAAAGTGTAAATTTTATGAAAAAAATGTTTTCGCCATTCACCGCTCTCTGCACAGTGGGTTTCTTTGCAAGGTTCTCATATGCCCTTGCGAGAAGCCCGGTGCTTCCACTATTTGCGCTATATCTCGGGGCGGGACCTGAGGCAATTGGATTCGCAGTCGGAATATCTACAGTGACCGGAATATTCTTCAAGCTTCCGGCGGGCGCCTTGTCCGATATTATCGGCAGGAAGAGGACTATGCTGATCGGGCTTCTCTTCTTCGCCGTCATGCCTTTTACATACCTTTTCATCCACGATTACAATCTGCTCGTCCTCATCAGATTTATTCATGGACTCGCAACAGCGATCTACGGCCCCGTATCCATGGCGGTTGTTGCTGACGTGGCAGGGGCAAAAAAGGGCGAAATGCTTTCATGGTTTTCCTCGGTCACGATCATCGGGAATCTCCTCGGCGCGCCTGTCGGGGGATTTATACTCCATAGCATATCAGGCGCGGAAAACCCTTCAATGGCCGATTTTCACAGGGCCTATCTGTTAAGCGGTGTTGCGGGAATGATGTCGCTCATTCTTGCACTGAGATTATTAAAAGAAAAAGAGACTGTGGAAAAGGGCAGGGGATTAAAGGAGTCTTTAAAGAAATTTGCATCAGGGATAAAAGAAGTGATAAGCGATAAAAGGATAGTGATCACATCAAATATGGAGGGCTTACAGAATATGACTGTCGGCGCACTGGAGGCCTTTCTCCCGATTTACGCCGTGACTGTGGCCGGACTGAATGAGTTTCAGGCAGGGCTGCTCTGGGGAATACAGGTGCTTGTAACAATCCTGTCTAAACCTGTTATGGGAAAGACCTCTGATAAATACGGCAGAAAACCGTTGATCGTGGCTGGGATGATATTGTGCGCAGTGTCTTTCGGATTAATCCCTCTTTTGAAGGATTTTTATCTTTTGATGCTTGCTGCGATCTTCTTCGGTTTTGGCGAAGCCTTTGTTACCTCGTCTTCGGCAGCCCTTGTTGCCGATATCTGTAAGGAAAAGCACTTTGGGACAGCGATGGGAACCTTTGGTACAATCTTCGATATAGGCCACGCAGCCGGACCGATCCTTGCGGGAATATTGATAGTGAGGTTTGACTATCTATACTCCTTCTGGATTATGAGCGGGATATTAATTGCTGTGTTGCCTGTTTTTGTGTTTGGTGTTAAGGAGGAAAAAAGCAGTTAAAGCAATGATCAGTGTAGAAAATACCAATGATGATATATACGGGAAAACCACAAACATAACAACCGGTGTCAGCACAATTCTTGTAACAAATTTCAAATGCTCACTGTCTCTGATAACATCCGCTATTGCGGGAGAGTATTTATAGTAGAGGTCTACAAAGGCCTTTCCTGGCGAATTCGTCAAAAGATGCCTGTCCCTGAACAATCTCAGCGCTTTAACATAAGGATGCATTAAGCTTCCATATGCAGCGGTAGCGATAAAACATCCGCCGCCGCCCCCGCCTCCTCCTGAAGACGTTCCTACATTGCCTGAATTTCCGCCATTCCCGCCGCCGTTGTTGCCATTGCCATTTCCGAGAGAATAGTTTTCTTCTATAAGGGCGTTATACGCGTTTAATCTGCCGCCGGACGCAACTTTTCCGCTTAATGAAGCCCTGGCATCAACGCTGTTCAGGAGCGCACCTTTTATTTCAAGGTTGGTTAATAGAGGTTTCAGCGCCTTTATCAGTCCTGCTGCTCCGGAAACATGAGGCGCAGCCATGGAAGTTCCGCTATAGTAAGCGTAACTATAGCTGTTTATAACAATAGGGGACCTTGATAATGTAATGTTGTCAAGATAAACCCCTTCAGTGTTGATCGTAGAGTCGGTTGTCAATCCAAACCCGAAGTAAAACTGGTCATACATTTCTGCTATTTCTGTCAGACTGTCAGTTGAATCCGAGATAAAATTGCCGTTCGTGGTCCCTGTCCTGTAATCGATCCAGTCCCAACTGGCGCCATTAATCGAGTAATTAATATCAAGGTAATCATAATTCTGTTCAACCTGGCCGTTCCATTTGAAAGTCAAAGTATATATATTGTCTTTTACAGTAATGACAGGCGTCATATAACCTGCCCAGGATGATGTGTTATTGGCATAGTTTCCGCTGGATCCGTCTTCAAGACTGTTCGTTCCGCTGAAACCTGTTCCGCTCGTATCGACCCATGTGGAATTAGTACCTCCACTGGCCCAGCCCAAAAGGGGAAGGGCGCCGGATGCACCGTCAAAAGTTTCTTCATAAAGAGTGACCGGAGAACCGTAGCCGATTACTGGAATTGTGCTATAGATGTTTAAGCCGGGAGCTGCCAGATCAACCGATGTTTTTCCGAAATTGGAAAATGACGCAAGATTGTCACGCGAATCAGTGGCTGCTACAGATATGACATTGGCGCTTTCATAACCAGCCGGATAAAAAGAAGATGTATCGTTGTTGCTGCTGCTGTTGCCGGCGGCACAGACCACAACCGCATTTGATGCATCTATGGCGTCTTTAAGCGCCTGACTGTAACCGCTTCCTCCCCAGCTGTTATTGATGACATGAGCCCCTTTTGCATTGGCATAAAGGATAGCTGATACAGCATCGGCTGTGGTGCCGCTGCCGCTTATCCCCAGGAACCTTAACGGCATTATCTTCGCCTGCCACATTACTCCTGTGATACCATTGCTGTTGTTTCCATGTGCCGCAATCGTTCCCGCTACATGCGTCCCGTGGCCGTTATAATCCGCAGGGTCATTATCATTACCTACAAAATCCCATCCTTTGCAGTCATCTATATACCCGTTGCCATCATTGTCTATACCATCCGAACAGCTTGTTTCCCCGGCATTGTTCCAGATATTGCCTGCCAGATCGGGATGATCATATGCAACTCCTGTGTCAACGACGGCAATTATAACTTCGGTTGAGCCGGTAGTTAAGTTCCAGGCTTCCGGTGCGTCTATATCAGCGTCAGCAGTCCCTCCACTTTGACCGGTATTGTGAAGCCCCCAGAGGTTATTGAAATAAGTATCATCAGGAACTGAATCAATGCGGACAATATAGTTTGGTTCTGCGTATTCTACGTCCGGGTCGCTCTTATAGTACTCAACAGCTTCTTCAACGCTTACACCGTCCGGCAGTCTCATCTGGTGAATTCTGGTGCCTTTAAATTCCATCTTTTTGAGAGAACCGATCTTTTTATGAAGTGTATTGATCTTGTAAGCAGTTGTATCGCTTTTAAATTTTACAATAACCTCTCCCGGTATATATTCTGCAAATCCATTGCTGCAGAAGAATACAAGGAGCAAACTTATAAACGTGATTTTCCCCGCTGTAAAAGGCAAAAACAGGTGTTTCATCTATTCCCTTTTTCAAGTAAGCTTTCAATTACTATTTCGGCAATATTGTGCTTTTACTTGAGGGATTTAAAAAAGAAAATGTAAGGAGGGATAAGTGATTGATTCAAATGATTAACTTATGGCGAATGTCGTGGTAATGATGACAACTCAAGAGAAGTTTAAACGTTTTTTTTATGAGAACGTTTTATTAGAATTGAAAAGAAGATCAGCAACATACATACAGATAATGAAAAATACGGGAAAATCAAAAACATTACCACAGGCATCAGCACAAATCTTGTAATAGACTTCAAATACTCTCTGTCTTTTATAACATCAGCTATCGAGGGAGAGTACTTATAATAGAAATCAACAAACATCTTGCCAAATAAGTTAGTCAAAAGACGTCGGTCCCTGAATTCCCGCAAGGCTTTTACATAAGGATGCATTATGCTTCCATATGCAGCGGTAGCTATAAAACATC
>JAGVGM010000124.1 GCA_020057065.1 Thermodesulfovibrionia bacterium | reverse complement strand
GGAATTTGTAAGTTTAAATACTAACCAGCCCTGCGCTGCCGAATGCATCCAGGTCCCGCTGAGTGATATTATCTGTCCCAGCCAGAAAAGCCTGAAGTTCCTGTATGACAAGGCTGTCAGGGGTTTTAATTTCATCCAGATAATAATACCATACGTTTTCCTCTCTGTATTGTTGTGGTATAATTTTATCCGTGGAAACCTTCAGAAGATTGATATCCCGGTCCTTTTTTATCTGTTTCGTCATTCTGTGTGCGTGCCAGCAGGAACAGAAGCTTGAAAACAGCAGGATGCATGAAGATTTAAAACCGAAAAATAAAAAGATCAGGGTTATCACAACTATTGCCCCCCTTTACAGTTTTGCAAAGAACGTAGCCGGAGACTATGCTGATGTAGAAAACCTCCTGCCTTCAGGAGCCGGTCCTCATGAATATTCCTTAAGTCCTGAGAATGTAATGAAGGTTTCAAAGGCACATGTTCTTATTGAAAACGGCGTCGGACTTGAAAAATGGCTGGATAAACTTGTTTTACAGGAAAATTTTCATAGTGAATCTGCCGGGGTGGCAAAGCAGATAGTTGCTGATTCGAGTTCAGGGATAAATATTATTTCCAACAATCCCCATATATGGCTTTCTCCAAAAAATGCCTTCATTCAGGTCAATAACATCATGGATGCCCTTGTACGGGCTGACCCTGTCAACGCTGAACACTATACAAAAAACGCAGACGCTTATATAAAACGGCTTGAACATCTCGACAGGGAAATAACGGAAATCACCGGTTCCTTGAAGAGAAAGGAATTTGTCTCTCTGCATTCTGCATTTTTATATTTTGCGAGAGACTATGGACTCAGGCAGGCAGCGGTAATTCAGGAGTTCCCGGAAACAGAACCAACCCCACGTCACATCACAGATGTAATGAACGTGATAAAGACAAACAATATCAGGGTGATCTTTTCTGAACCGGGTGTTCCACATAAGGTTGTCGAGACCCTTGCAAAGGATCTGAATTTACAGGTATACAGCCTTGACACACTTGAGACCGGGGCTTTTTATCCTGAATGGTATGAAGAAAGGATGAGGGCAAACCTTGAAGTCCTGAAGATGTCTATGAATCAATAACCATGAATGCACTGAGCGTTGAAAATCTTTGTGTTAAAGCTGACAACCGTCACCTGATAGAAAATATCACGTTTTCTGTTGAAGAAGGCAAAATTATCGCGATTATCGGGCCTAACGGCGCCGGGAAGACCACTTTAATAAGGGCCATCCTTGGCCTAATCCCATACTCGCCGGGATCGGTGCTGCTCTTCGGTCATTCCATGAAACATGCAAATTCACACGGCAGGGTTGGCTATGTCCCGCAAAAGCTTGAGTTTGACAGGACCTTCCCGCTTACCGTTTCAGAGCTTCTCGGGTTCACTGTCCCACCGATCTACTCATTTCCCTTTATTAGAAGAAAAGGAGAAAAAAAACATATCAGCGAATTGCTTGAGATCGTCGGGGTGCATGAACTGGCAAACAGGGGCATCGGAAGCCTGTCAGGAGGGGAACTTCAGAGGGTCATGATTGCAAAGGCAATTGTTAATGACCCCAAAATTCTCTTTCTCGATGAACCTGCATCAGGAGTGGATATTGAAGGACAGGAGAGATTTTACGATTTAATAAAAAGGCTGAATAAGGAAAAGGGCTTAACCGTTATCCTCATTTCACATGATTTAAATGTGGTTTACCGTTTTGCAGACAGCGTCCTTTGCATGAACCGCAGGCTAATATGTACCGGCAGACCTGCTGAGGCGCTTACTGATGAAGTTATCAAGACTGTCTATGGTGAAATGATGGGGGCCTATATACATAGCTGCCATGAACATGATTGAAATATTAAAAGCTGAAAGCTGATAGCTGTCAGCTTTCAGCTCAAATGAATATGATTGCTGAATTCTTATCATATCCTTTCATCCAGAGGGCTTTTCTCGCCTCACTGATGGTGGGCGTGCTCTGCCCCTTTGTGGGGAATTTTGTAGTGCTGCGGAGGATGTCATTTTTCTCCGATGCTATCTCTCATTCGGCCTTTGCAGGCATTGCAGTGGGCGCACTGCTCGGCATTGATTTATCATTGTCATCTCTTATTGTTGCGATACTGGTGTCTATCCTTATCGCGTTTCTTTCTGAAAAGACATCGCTGTCACACGACACCGTCATCGGCATTGCATTTTCAGGCGCTATAGCATCAGGAATGCTGGTGATCGGAAAGCTGAAAGGGTACAGGGTGGATATTTTTTCATACCTGTTCGGTGACATTCTTGCAATTACCAATACTGACCTGTTATTTCTTTTTATTATCAGTATTCTCTCCATTGTCATTCTGCTGTTTTTTTCAAAACCGCTTCTCCAGATCACCTTCAACAGAGACCTTGCCCGGGTGGAGGGGATTAATGTAAGACTTTTTGAATATCTGCTCTTTTTTATCATCGCAGTGGTCGTGACGGTAAGCCTGAAAATTATCGGTATCATACTTGTAACATCACTTCTCATCGTCCCTGCCGCTGCAGCCAAAAATCTTGCTTCAAGCATGAAACACCTTTTCAGCCTGTCCTGCGTGTTCGGTCTTGTTTCCGGCATTATAGGTCTCATCCTGTCCGTTTATCTCAATACCGCATCCGGACCCACTATCGTGCTTGTGAGCATCGGGATATTTTTTTTATCAATGTTGAATTCAAGGAGAACTGCATAATGAGCGACTTATTGAATCAGGAAGAACACATTAAGAAAGCACAGGAGATTGTCAGCGGTATAGGCATCCCTTCTCAACCTAAGATTGTCATGGATATTAACAGGGAGATTAATAAGCCTGAAGCTGATTTGAGCAAAATCTCAGATATTGTCAGCATGGATGTAGCAATGTCTGCCAAGCTTCTGAAGATCGCTAATTCACCTTTTTTCGGTCTTAAAGAAAAAGTCGATTCGATCCAGCGGGCACTTGCACTGCTGGGCCTGAAAAATTTCTATAACATCATATTGGCGACTTCACTGCGGGAAAATTTAGGAGGCCATGGTTCAGCTATTGAAAAGTTCTGGAGCCACTCCATGGCTACGGCTACAATATCTTCACAAATTGCCCAGAAGGTGGGTTTCACTTCCATAGATCAGGCTTATATAGCAGGCTTGTTTCATGATTGCGGGGTTCCGCTCCTTATAAAGAAATATCCCAATTATGTTGAGATAACAGATTATGCACTGGGTGTTGTCGGCACAGAATCTTTGAAGGGTTTGCTTAAGTCAATAATCGGCATTGAAGATGAGCGCTATAATACTCATCATTGTGCTATAGGTTATCTCGTAGCCAAATCATGGCATCTGTCCCAGGCTGTCACCCAGTCCATCCTTCATCATCATTATGTAAATATTGATATACACACTGATGCAACTACAAAACAGTTAGCAGCAATCCTTTTATTGGCGGACTATATCGGCGGCTATTTGCTTTTTCTCAGTGGCAGTATCTGTACAGTAGATCCGGAAACAGAATGGGCCCAAAGGCATCAAAAAGTAATGGATGAACTTTCCCTGTCCGTTAATGACATTGAAGATATGAAAGAGGATTTAACGGAAAAACTGAGAAAGTAAAATTGATTGTAATTACCTTCCTGACGGACCGTAATTTGCAGTACGTAAAAGTTTCCGGATCATCTCAGAAAGATTGCTAACCCAGATCATTCATAAACTTTTACTTCGGAACAGGCATGGCAAAAAAGCTGAATAGTGACGCGGAGCGGGAGAGGGTTAAATCTTTACATGTTACTCATTACTAATAGAGAGGTTAAACTAAAGTTAGTTGAAAATAATAAGTGGCTCCCCCGTGGGGTATAATCCACGGAACGGAAAACAAAAAAGAAAGGAGCCACTAATGAAG
>JAGVGM010000176.1 GCA_020057065.1 Thermodesulfovibrionia bacterium | reverse complement strand
GTCAGCAACCTTTGACCACGATAATGACTCAATAGATTAGAAAATCAGTCTCGATGCCTTGTAAAAAATGTGTTTCAGTTTTCTAAATCGGGATTTGGGGCATAAGATTTCTATTGACAAGTATGTATTTTTGTGATATTTTTCGAGTAATAGAAACCCTTTTAATATCCTTTATATCTTGAAAAGGAGGTGGCTTTATGAAATTTATGTCTGATGATTTAATGCAGAAGGCATCGGAATCAATGGAATCTCTCATCGATAAAAAAATATCACGAAGAGATTTCGTAAAGTTCTGCACAGGAATGGCTGCATTGCTGTCTTTGCCTGCTTCGTTTATCCCCCAAATTGCCGAGGCAATAAGCGGTAAAAAGCCCTATCTCGTATGGCTTGCATTTCAGGATTGTGCCGGAGATACGGAGGCTTTATTGAGGACCACAGCGCCGGTTGTCGGAGACATCGTCTTTGATGTTTTTGCGCTTGAATATCACGAAACAATAATGGCGGCATCAGGGAAACAGGCAGAAAAGTCGCTGATGGATATAGTTAAAAATCATAAAGGGAATTATTTTGTAGTTGTTGAGGGGTCCATACCGCTTAAGGACGATGGAATATATTGCTGTATCGGGGGCAGGACCGCAGTTGATATTGCAAGGGAAGTCTGCGGTAATGCGGCTGCAACAATAGCTGTAGGCACGTGTGCTGCTTACGGAGGAATTCCAGCGGCGCTTCCAAATCCCACAGGAGCGGTCGGAGTAAAAGAAGCGGTACCCAATGCAACTGTTATTAATTTGCCGGGCTGTCCTGTGAATGCAGAAAACATTACAGCATGTGTCGTTCACTACCTTACATTCGGAACACTCCCCAATACAGATAAACTCGGAAGGCCTTATTTTGCCTATGGCAAGAGGATACATGACAATTGTGAAAGAAGGTCGCATTTTGACGCAGGGCAATTCGCAAGACAATGGGGAGACGAAGGACACAGGCAGGGATGGTGTCTCTATGAAATGGGATGCAAAGGACCGGAGACATTCCATAATTGTCCAACAATTAAATACAATGAAGGCACAAGCTGGCCTGTTCAGGCAGGACACGGCTGTATCGGATGTTCCGAGCCTGATTTCTGGGATACCATGAGCCCCTTCTACAGGAGGCTTCCAAAGGTCCCAGGGGTAAGCATTGAAAGTACGGCTGATAAGGTTGGCGCCGGACTTGCCGCAGCTACGGCTGCAGGTCTTGTAATTCATGGAATCGGAAGGGCCATTTCGCCCAAGAAAGAAGACAAGAAAGAAGAATAAATAATTACATAGAAAGGGAGGTGATTTACATTGGCAAAATTAGTAATTGACCCTATAACAAGAATAGAAGGACATCTCAGGATCGAGGCAAAGGTTGAAGGTGGAAAGGTTGTAGACGCGTGGAGCTCAAGCACGATGTTCAGGGGGATTGAAATAATCCTGAAGGGCAGAGATCCGCGTGATGCATGGGCGTTTACCCAGCGTATATGAGGGGTCTGAACAACGGTTCACGCAACCGCCTCGGTGAGAGCGGTCGAAAACGCATTAGGCATCACAATTCCTGACAATGCAAGGATCATCCGGAACATTATCTCCGGGATTCAATACGTTCAGGATCATGTAATTCACTTTTATCATCTTCACGCGCTTGACTGGGTTGATATTGTGAGCGCATTAAAGGCAGACCCTTCAAAGACGTCGGCGCTGGCCCAGGCTATATCAGACTGGCCGAAATCAGGCGCCGATTATTTCAAAGGCGTTCAGGAAAAACTCAAGGGGTTTGTCGAGAACGGGCAGCTTGGTCCGTTCTCAAATGCATACTGGGGACATCCCGCATACAAGCTTCCTGCGGAGGCTAATCTGATGGCGGTCGCCCATTACCTTGAGGCCCTTGACTGGCAGAGGGATGTTATAAAGATCCAGGCGCTTTTAGGCGCAAAAAATCCTCATGCACAGACATATATAGTCGGCGGCATGTCCATACCTGTTGACCCTGACAGTCAGAACGCGCTAAATGCAGGAAGCATCGCATTTATGCATGGACTTGCAAAGAAGGCTCATGAGTTTGTGGAGAAGGTCTATATACCTGACGTCCTTGCTATTGCGCCTTTCTACCTGGACTGGGCAGGACATGGAGCAGGTGTCGGCAATTTCCTCAGCTATGGTGAATTTCCGAATGACAATGCCAGCAATTCAGAGAATCTCTGGCTGCCGCGCGGTATCATCCTGAACAAGGACCTGTCGAAAATTCATCCTGTAGATCATACAAAGGTCACAGAATATGTAACTCATTCATGGTACGAATATTCCGGAGGAGACGGCTCGGCGAAACATCCGTGGGAAGGAGAGACAAACTACAAGTACACAGGACCTAAACCACCGTATGAATATCTCGATACAGATGCAAAATACACCTGGCTGAAGGCCCCGCGCTATGACGACATGGCGATGGAGGTGGGTCCTCTTTCGAGGATGCTTGTCGCTTATGGTTCCGGACACAAGAGGGTTCAGGAAGTAGTAAACCTTGTCCTGAAGACATTAGGTGTCGGCCCTGCAGCGCTGTTTTCTACCCTTGGAAGGATTGCCGCAAGGGCGGTCGAGACGCTTGTTACTGCGGAACAGGTGCCTGTATGGATCGACCAGCTTGCAGCAAATATGAAAAAGGGCGACCTGAAGATCCACAGCGGTGAGAAATGGGACCCGTCCGAATGGCCTAAAGAGGCAAAGGGCTACGGCATGCACGAAGCGCCGAGAGGAGCGCTGGGACATTGGGTGAATATCAAGGACGGAAAGATCGCAAATTACCAGTGTGTAGTCCCTGGTACATGGAACGGTTCTCCGAGAGATGCTAAAAACCAGAGAGGTCCTTATGAAGAGGCGCTGATAGGAACACCTGTAGCTAATATTGAACAGCCTGTTGAGATCCTCAGAACGATTCACTCATTTGACCCCTGCATGGCATGCGCCGTTCATGTGTTTGATCCCGAAGGGAATGAAGTCACAAGAATAAGGGTTAAATAAGAAAGGGGGATGGATATGAAAAATGAGAGAGTGAGAGTCTACGCATGGGAACGCCCGGTAAGGTTCACCCACTGGATTAATTTTCTCTGTATCCTGGCCCTTTCAGTCACCGGTTTCTACATCGGCAGTCCTTTTATCCATGCCTATTCATCAAAGCAGTGGATAATGGGCTGGATGCGGCTTATCCACTTTGTCGCGACATACGCTTTTCTCATGAGCGTGATCATCAGGCTTTACTGGTCGCTTGTGGGGAATAAACATGCTTGCATGTGCACGTGGCTGAGCAATCTCGGTAACGTCGGCGATGACATCAAATGCTACCTGCTGATCGGCGACAAAACAAAATGCCATGTCGGTCATTCGGCGCTCGGCGGGCTGACCTATCTGGTGCTTTTCGCCATCTTTATCTTTGAGATAATCTCAGGCTTTGCCATGTACTCAGTGAACCATTCAGGTTTTATCTGGACCCTGCTTGGGGGATGGCTGACAGGTGTAATGCATCTTCCAAACATAAGGCTGTATCACCATCTATGCATGTATGTGATACTGGTCTTTGTGATGGTGCATGTGTACATTGCATGGTTCTCCGATTCCAGAGAGAAGAACGGCATGATGGGCTCGATCTTCACCGGTTACAAGTTCGTGCCTGAAAAGGATATAGAGTAAAGGATTCGATAGTAAAGATAGAGATATAAGTTAGCTCAAGCCCCGGAAAGCGATGAACCTTCCGGGGCTTTGTTTTTGTTTATCCCTTTTCCGCTTTCGCACTTTTGCACTTTTGCACTGTGGTGCTGTGCCACTTCCCCTCTGTTGCCCTTTTTCATTATCGTAGCGTATTATATTTTAATAATTGAAAAGAAAAAATCAATTTAACAAGAAGCTGTTCCTATATTAATTTATAACAAAAAAGGATGATTACATGCTACACCTGAAACGACAACTGCCTTACAGGCCTACAGAAAGAATGAATGTTGTAAGCTACCCGATAAGAGACATAGTTATGGAGGCGAAGCGCGAGGAGGCGAAGGGCAAGAAGATGATCTACCTTAACATCGGAGATCCGCCACAGTACGGCTTTCAATCATTCAAAGTGATAGCTGACAGGGTGAAAAGCGCGCTCGACGAAAACTGGCAAGGTTATGCGCCTTCTGAGGGCGATGATCAGTTCAGAATGACTGTAGCCAAGATCGAGAAATGCAGACCCGAGGACGTGTTTGCCGTAGCAGGCCTTACCGAGGGCATAGACTTCTTCTTCCATTCGTTCATAGGATTCGGGGAGAAGGTGCTTTTGCCCAACCCGGTATATCCGCTTTATTTAAGCAAGGCAAAGCAGTTCGAAGGCGACAGTGTTTTTTACAGGCACGATGCTAACGGTCAGATAGATATAGAATATCTGGCAAAGAAGGTTGAGGGCGCAAAGGCAATGGTTATAATCAACCCGAACAATCCGCTGGGTTCTGTCTATTCAGAAAAGAACCTCTCGGAAGTCGTGAAGATCTGCGCCGAGTACGACGTTCCAATTTTTTATGACGGATCCTACGACCGGCTCATATTGGAAGGCAGATATATAGATTTCAGGAAGATAGCAAGAGGCAAGGTGCCATTTATTTATGGAAGTTCGCTCTCCAAGGACTTCAGCTACCCGGGTGCGAGGATCGGGTGGGTAGCGTTCCACGGTGATAAGTGGTCAGAGCTCAAGAACGCCTTCTTCCTGCTTTGTAATCAGCGGCTCTCCGTTAATTGGGAATACCAGAAGGCTGCTGCCGCTGCGATAGTGGACCCATCATACCTTACGTACATCACGGATATGAAAGATAAGCTTCTGCAGAGGAGAAATACGTTCGTGAAGATGGCGGAGAAGCTGCCGCTTTCTTTTCCGGTTCCTAAAGGTGCGTTCTATGCGTTCATAAAAATAGAAACACGGAAATGGAAAAAAGACATAGAATTCGTGCGTGCCGCGCTTAAGGAAGGAGTTGTATTCGTCCCGGGGTCCGGATTCGGAAGACAGGAGGATGGAGTGTACTTCAGAACTACGTTCCTGCCGGAACCGAAAATAATAGAAGAGGCCTTCGCAAAGATCAAACGGATATTGTGAGCCTGCTTTACCATCTGAAAAGGATCTTTTCTGCTTTTTATATCTCACTATCAGCCGGCGAAAGCTCTTCTTTGTACCCGCATTCCTTTTTCAGACATGCAAGGACTTCTTCTTTTTTAGTTCTCTTCTCAATTAAGATACTTGCTTTGCATTTGGGGCACGGTTTATCTACCGGTTTATACCATGTGGCGAATTTGCATTTTGGATAATTCCCGCAGCTAAAGAACACCTTGCCCTTTTTCGTCCTTCTCTCAACGATCTCTCCGCTGTCTTCAGGGCACTTTACGCCGATGCCCAATCCTTTAGTTGTCTTGCATTCCGGATATTTACTGCAGGAAATAAATTTCCCATATCTTCCCGATCTTATTACCATTGAAGAGCCGCATTTATCACACTTCTCATCAATCTCCTGTATCTCTGTTTTTTGCTGTGTTCCATTTCCCGTGCCTTCAGTTTCAAGAGGCTTTGTGGTCTTGCATTCCGGATAGCCTGTACACGCTATAAACCTGCCATGTCTGCCCCACTTTATAACCATTGGTTTGCCGCATTTTTCGCATATCTGATCAGTGGGGATGTCCTGCGGAGTTACTTTACCGAGACTCGCCATTGCTTCTGTAAGGTCTTTATCAAAAGGCTTATAAAAGTCCATCACAACATCAACCCACTTGTAACCGCCTTCCTCGATCTTATCGAGATGGTCTTCCATATTGGCGGTGAAATTGTAGTCCATCAGTCCGGAGAACCGTTCAACAAGCAGATCGCTCACCACTGTCCCCAGCTCCGTAGGTTTAAATTTTCCTTCAGCTTTTTCTGTATATTTCCGGTCCTGTATTGTTGAAAGAATAGAAGCATATGTGCTGGGCCTGCCGATGCCCTTTGCCTCAAGCTCCTTTACAAGCGTTGCCTCTGTGTATCTTGGAGGTGGCTGCGTGAAATGCTGTTTCGGCGTGATGCCAAGGGTCTTTAATACCTCATTCTCTGATAATGAAGGCAGAAGCCCGTCATCTTCTTTTCCGTTATCAGTGCTTTCCGTATACAACGTCATAAACCCGGGGAATATAACGACTGTCCCTGTTGCGCGAAAGATATATTTGTCTGCGCCTATATCAATGGAGGTTTGCTCAAGAAGAGCGGATTCCATCTGGCTCGCAACAAAGCGCTCCCAGATAAGCTTGTAAAGTTTGTACTGATCCGCCTCAAGAAATTTCTTTACGGCAGCAGGCGTCCTGTAAGCGGACGTCGGCCTTATTGCTTCGTGCGCATCCTGCGCCGACTTCTTGCTCTTGTAAACAGGCGGTTTTTGCGGGGCGTAATCATTGCCATATTCCTTTACAATAAATTCCTTCGCCTCCTGTTGCGCCTCTGATGCAGTACGAACGGAATCAGTTCTCATGTATGTTATAAGACCGGTTGGACCCTCTTCACCGAGTTCAACGCCCTCGTAGAGCTTCTGCGCTATCATCATGGTTTTTTTCGCGGTGTATCTGAACTTCCTTGCGGCATCCTGCTGAAGGGTGCTTGTAATAAAAGGTGGTGAGGGGGAGCGTCTTCTCTTCTTCTTTTCTATCTTCTTTACAATAAAGCTCTTGCCCTGTAAATCTTCAATTATGCCCGTTGACTGTTCTGCATTTTTAATATCCGCCTTCTGTCCGTCTATCTGAAAAAGTTTTGCATCAAACTGTGGCGGCTTTTTGCCCTCCAGTGTTGCAATAATGCTCCAGTATTCATCAGACTTAAATGCCTCGATATCACGCTCTCTGTCAACGACAAGTCTGACTGCGACAGACTGTACTCTTCCGGCGCTGAGACCTCGCCGCACCTTGCGCCATAGAAGTGGTGAGAGCTTGTAACCGACAAGCCTGTCTAAAATCCTTCTTGCCTGCTGGGCGTCAAAAAGGTTTACGTTAATCTTTCGTGGATGTTTAATGGCTTCTTTTACGGCCTTCTCTGTTATCTCATTAAACTCAACTCTGAATATTTTGTCTGAATCGCCGTTTAATTCTTCGGCAATGTGCCATGCAATAGCTTCTCCTTCCCTGTCAGGGTCGGGGCCGAGAAACACTTGATCAGCGGCCTTCGCCGCCTTTTTTAAATCCTTCATGACTTTTTCTTTGCCTTCGATAACAACATATGTAGGGGCAAAATTCTTTTCAACGTCAACGCCTATATCCTTTTTGGGAAGGTCCTTAACGTGACCGATTGAAGCCTTTATGGTAAAATCTTTGCCAAGAAATTTACTGAGCGTTTTTACTTTGGCCGGAGACTCAACAATTAAAAGTGATTTCATCTGAAAATACCCCTTATATCAAAAAATACTGATACCGTTTCTCTTTATCGGTAGTTTTTCAAAAACCTTTACTGTAATAGAATTAGTAATTATCAATGAGTAATTAACAATTAAGGAGTTATTCTTCAATTACTAATTGCTCATTGTTAATTGTTAATTCAATGAAAAATGTTTCCCCTGCAACTGTCTTACAATTCCTTTCAGTTCAAGATTCAGTAGTATAGACAATGCCTTGCTTGTCGGTATACTTATTTCTCTGATAATTGAATCTATATGTTTAGGTTCGCTGCTTAAAGAACTATAGAGTATTTGTTCATCATCAGTCAGTACCGGCAGCAATTTTTCAGGCTTCATTTTTTCTTCCCTTAGAATGCCTTTTATCTGGGGCCTGAGCTCATCAAGGACCTCTTCAGCGCTCTCAACAAGTTTTGCGCCTTTCTTAATAAGGTCATTGGTCCCTTTTGAGTTCCTTGACGTGATATTTCCCGGAACCGCGAAGATCTCCCTGCCCTGTTCAAGTGCATAGGCTACTGTAATAAGAGAACCGCTGTCAAGAGCAGCCTCGATAACTATCACTCCAAGGGACATGGCGCTGATGATCCTGTTCCTCTTGGGAAAGTTTTCCTTATTGGGCGGAGTGCCGAAGGGGAATTCACTTATGACGGCTCCTGAAGAACAGATTTCATCCATAAGCTTCCTGTTCTCAGGCGGATAAGGGAGGTCGAGTCCGGAACCAAGCACGGCTACAGTTCTCCCGCCCGCTTTCAGGGCGCCTTTGTGGGAGGCGCTGTCTATTCCCCTTGCCATTCCGCTAACCACAGTGAGTCCGGATGAAGACAGCTTGTAGCTGATTTTTTCCGCTGTTTTTATTCCATAATCTGTTGCTGTCCTTGATCCTACCACTGCTATTGCGTATTTGTCAGACTCCTGCAGCATACCCTTTACATAAAGAACAACCGGGGCTCCGTAAATGCGTTTAAGTGTTTCAGGATACGCCTTGTCATTTCGGGGAATCAGTCTCACATTGTTTTCCTCAGCTTTCGCAATTTCTTTATTAACTTTTCCCCAGTCGCTGAAACTGACAATGTTCCGGGCCCTGTTGTCGCCGATGTCCTGAACCTGCTTCAGTTCATTGATTGACATATGAAAGATATTTTCAGGGCTTCCAAATGCCGACAGCAGGCGTCCGGCAGATACGGGACCGACATCGGGAATTAAATTCAATGCAAGCCAATATTTCAGATCAGACATATTTTGATTCTTAAAAAATCCCCCTTCGTCCCCCTTTTTCAAAGGGGGAAATTCTATTCCCCTCTTTGGCAAAGAGGGGTAAGGGGAGATTCTTATTTTAAATTTCTAATTTTTGATATAACTTTGAGTCTCAGGGCATTCAGCTTTATAAACCCTTCTGCATCCTTCTGGTTATACACAGTTTCTGCTTCAAAGGTTGCAAGCTGAGGGTTATAAAGAGACCTGGGTGATTTCCTGCCGGCCACTATGCAATTGCCCTTATAAAGTTTCAGCCTTACGGTTCCTGTAACGCCTTTCTGTGACTCGTCTATAAGACTCTGCAGGACCTCTCTTTCAGGAGAGAACCAGTAGCCGTAATATATAAGCTCTGCGAACTTAGGCATCAAGGAATCCTTCAGGTGCATTACTTCCCTGTCTAAAGTGATCGATTCGATCGCCCTGTGAGCGGTATGAAGCACGGTCCCTCCCGGGGTCTCATAAACCCCCCTGGATTTAATTCCAACATATCGGTTCTCGACAATATCCAGCCTGCCGATGCCGTGTTTTCCCGCGATCTCATTAAGCTTTTTCAGAAGGTTGGCAGGGGAAAGTTTTTTCCCGTCAACAGATACCGGATTGCCGTTCTCATATCCTATCTCAACATATGCCGGTCTTGACGGAGCCTTCTCAGGAGATACTATCATGGTAAGCATATCAGCCGGCGGTTCAGCCCACGGGTCTTCCAATATCCCGCCTTCATAACTTATGTGAAAGAGATTCCGGTCGGTGCTGTAGGGTTTCTTTTTTGTCACCGGCACAGGAATGCCATGTTTTTTTGCATAACTGATCAATGATATTCTTGAATCGAATTTCCATTCTCTCCAGGGCGCAATAACTTTAATATCAGGCTTTAAGGCGAAATAGGTCAATTCAAAACGCACCTGATCATTTCCTTTGCCGGTTGCGCCATGAGCAACAGCGTCTGCCTTCTCCTTTTGCGCTATTTCGATCTGCTTCTTTGCAATGAGAGGACGTGCTATCGAAGTACCCATAAGATAAGCGCCTTCATAAACGGCATTACCCCGTAGCATCGGGAATACATAATCTCTTACAAACTCTTCTCTGAGATCTGTAACATATGCTTTTGAAGCGCCTGTTTTGAGCGCCTTATTTTTTACTGCCCTCAGATCTTCCCCCTGGCCAAGGTCAGCACAAAATGCTATTACTTCACAGCCGTAGGTCTCTTTTAGCCATTTAATGATCACAGATGTATCAAGCCCGCCTGAATATGCAAGCACTACTTTCTTGATGTTCATTTATTACTCCTTTTGCTTAGTAGAGAGTAGTAAGTAGCAAGTAGAAAAGGCAGGGAGGTTCTCTTCCTACTCTCTGCTTTAATTTTATAAACATATCACAAGCTTATAAAAAATGTAAAATGTTCGTGCAGATTTGATGCCTTTCATGAAAATTGTATTGCTATAGCTTGCGGATTCTTGTACTATTTTTAATGAGGTAATCTATTGACCGGTGCAAGGAGGATCATGAAATGGCAGCACTTAAACTTCCCGGGATGTATCTATGAGAAAGAATATTGTTTTTTTCGTAATGGTCTTGTTCATTGTAACCCTCCTGTATACGTTTTCGAGAAAAGAATTTGTACCTATCCCCGCTGACGAACAGCATATCAGAGTGAGCACAAAAGAAAAGTGTCTCGAATGCCATGCACAGGACAAGGTTTCACCGCTGAAAAAAGAGCACCCTCCCCAAGACCAGTGCTTTGAATGCCATAAAAGGGCTAACGGATAATTTATGATCAGGAATATCGGCATAGGCGATATTCGGAGTATTCTGACTTCTGCGGGTCTTTTTGACAAAGGACTTGCCATAAAGGCAGGAACTGTGGTCAAGGCACAAGTTGTAGATGTTGCTGAGGGCGGTAATGTCATGCTCCGCTTGATCTCAGCCGGGGGTAGCGGGAAAGGAATGCAGGGAATAATCATTAAAGCCTTTACCGAGGTCCCTCTGGCAAAAGGACAGAACATATATCTTGAGGTGCTCGGCGGCAAAGACAATATCAGGATGCAGTTTATCGGTGATATGGAAGATGCGTCGGCAGCACTACAGGAGAAAATACCGGAAAAGATCCTTGATATGCTTGTCAGATTTTCAGATGCGAAACTGAGCAATTCGGAGATCAAGGAACTTATGAGTATGCTGAAGTCACTTCCGGACAGTATAAGAACTGCTATGCCTGAACTTGTAGTTAGTAATATGGAAGATGCGTCTGCAGCACTGCAGCAGAAAATACCGGTGAAGATCCTTGATATGCTTGCCAGGCTTTCTGAGGCAAGACTCAGCAACTCGGAATTCAAAGAACTTTTAAGTATGCTGAAATCACTTCCTGAGAGTATTAAAACAGCTATACCTGAGCTTAAAGGGCTTGAAAAACTCATGCCTGATGCAAAGGAATTGAATGGCAATGTGATCCGTGCTTTTGTCGAGACATCAGGGGTGGCCTTTGAGACAAAATTGAAAGTTGCTGTACTGCGCGATCCTGAATCGGTTCTTCGGAATATCATTGCGCTTCAATCAGACGGAGATCTGAAGGGGCTGCTTCTTAAACTTGATAATATACTGAAAGATGTCGAGGTAATCCAAACCCTGAAACAGGCGGGATTTAAGGCTTCAGATATGTCGGATAAGGTGGAGAAGTTTGTCAGGAATATCGAGTTCTTCCAATTGACATCTAAGATACACGATATGTTTTATACCTTTATGCCGGTCCTGTGGGAAGGCCTGAAAGACGGAGAATTTCTCTTTAAGAAAAACAAGGACGGGAAGAACGATTCTTATGCCTGTGATATAAATCTTGACCTTGAAAGACTTGGAAAATTGTCTGTATCGGTAACGAGCATGGAAAAAGCATTCTATGTTTCTTTTTTTATAGAACAGCCGGAAGTTGCCGCCATAGTAACTTCGGAAAAAAAAGCGCTTCAGGAGCGGTTTTCTTCACAGGGGCTTATACTGAAAGCGATAACCATCAATCAGAAGAAGAAAGTAGATTTCGGGAAAGTTCAAAATCGGAGAGTTAACGTAAAGATATAGTTATGAAAGAAAAATCTGAAAAAGCTGCTGCACTGAAATACAGCCATGGAAAAGACTCCGCTCCAAAACTTACAGCCAAAGGCAGGGGAGAAGTCGCAAAGAAGATCATCGAGATTGCAAAAACTCATAACATTCCGATACGCGAAGATAAAGAGCTTGTTGAATTTCTTTCAATGCTGGACCTCTATCAGGAAATACCTCCGGAACTTTACAGGGCGGTCGCTGAGATCCTTGCATTTATCTATGCAGTGAATATGAAGGCCGGATCCATGAAGTAGCGATCAATTATTAAACCCGGCTTTTTTTGAAAAAACAATTTACAAAAAGAAACATATATTGTATTATCTTTAACAACATAAGGTAGTTATCGAATATATAGGAGGTAATGATAGTTATTTTAAATTTCGAATTTAAGGATAATTAAAAAAGAAAGGAGTGTATATGAAGAAACTTTCGATTTTTTCTTTTATGTTATTTGTTTTTTTCATGATGACGAATATCCGTACTGCCATGGGCTCCGAAGGCTATGCAGGCATTGAGACCTGCAAAGGATGTCACGATGATAAAGCAGATGGTTTTAACAGGAGTATGCACGGCAAGCTGGAAAATACAAGAACACCGGCTGCAAAAGAGGGATGTGAATCCTGTCACGGCTCCGGAGTTGCCCATGCTAACGAAGGCGGCGGAAAGGGTGTAGGAGGAATTTTCAGTTTCGACAAGAAAGTTGACGCAAATAGTAAATCATCAAAATGTCTCTCTTGTCACGAAGAGACAACACACCTGGCCTTCTGGGACAACGGCAGGCACAAGTCCGCCGGTATCTCCTGCGACAATTGCCATTCTATCCATGGCGGTGGTGAGAAAAATCTAAAGGCGGCCCAGCCGGAACTCTGCTTCGGCTGCCACAAAAATATCAAGGTTATGGTGAACAAACAGTCTCATCATCCGATCAAGGAAGGCAGGATGAGCTGTACAAGCTGTCACAACCCTCATGGCGGTTTTGGAGAGAAGATGATAAAGGCCGATTCCGTCAATGATCTCTGTTATGAATGCCATACTGAAAAAAGAGGGCCGTTCAGGTTTGAGCATCCACCTGTTGTCGAGAACTGTCTGAATTGTCATCAGGTTCACGGGAGCAATCATAATTATATGCTGGTGAGAAAACCGCCCCAGCTTTGCCAGAGCTGCCATGATTCATCGGTTTTTGGAGCTCATACGATGCCGATGTATAATTCACGCGATTCATTCAAGGGAGATGATGGCGACAAGGTTCGTTTTGTTTCACGGTCATGCATGAATTGCCATACAAATATCCATGGAAGCAACTCTATTGAAGATAAGTCATTCAGGAGATAGGAGAAAGATATGAGAATAAAACTGTATATATTGATTTTCTCGTTGTCGTTAATCCTGATTCCACTCCGCGCTGTCTCTGGCGGTGAATCAGCGTTTGAAGGTGAAGTAGCTGCAAAGGGACAACTTGTCGATGTGAATGGCAATGAGGCCAGGTTCAATGAATATGGCGACTCAAAAGACGGTATATATGGCAACATCGGGCTGAGCCATGAAACAGAAAAATATTTTCTGAAGTTCAAAGCGGACGATATTGCTTACGATACCCAGAAATACACTATCGACGGAGGGATGTGGGGGAAATTCAGATACAATCTTTATTATATGGAACTACCCCATAACATTACGTTCGACGCGAGAACATTTCTTTCGGGAGCCGGCAGTAACAATCTTACGGGAGCCGAAGATCCCGACGTCTCGACCTGGAATAAATTCGATTATTCTACTGAAAGAAAGATTGCCGGTGCAGGACTGAAGTTTGATATGCTTAATCCATTTTTTATCGACGTCGAAGTCCGGAGAGAGGAGAAAAGCGGTGTAAAGGCAGCGGGAGGGGAGTTTTCGTATGAGGTGCCCGAACCAGTTGATTATACAACAGATACTTTCAGCGTGGAGGCGGGGTACAACAAGAAGCCTTTCTTTGCTTCAGTGAGCT
>JAGVGM010000153.1 GCA_020057065.1 Thermodesulfovibrionia bacterium | reverse complement strand
TCCACCAGGGGGAATCTTCTCAACCGGATTTTCTTCTCCCAGGTCTCTTCCTATTGAGCCATAAAGCTCTTTGCCCCATTGCATCAGGCTTACATTATACGGCAGGTATTCTGCAAATTTTTTTGCTATTGCTGTGTCAAAAAGCTTCATATCTAATACAAATGCCCCTAAGTCAAGCTCTATCCGATTTTGTGTCATAATTATCCCTTTTTCGGACAAATTATTTATTTCATATCCCTTTATAGCTACATAGCTCCCTCAACTATCCTTATTTCCTCTTCAGTCAATCCATAGAGCCGATAAACAGTCTGGTCAATGAGTCAGAACTTAATAGGTTTCATCAATCTCAACCCTTTAATTTAACTTTACAAGAATAAACGATTTCCTCCTTCGGCGTTTTCTTCAATTTCCCCTGACTTTCAAGTACCAATGGTTTGTGTGGCCCTGATATTTTGGGCCTATTGCCTGCTATATCAAAAACAAACCACAGTTGATATCTATCTTGCTTTTCCCTAGCGAACTTCCATTGCCTATAAGACATTTCAAAGGATAATGTTGGTCTATTGCTACTTGTGGACTTTACTTCGAGATAAAAAACCCCTTTCATATTATCAATTACTTCTATGTCGTAAATACTATGGGGATCCACTTTGGACTTATGTAATAGTTTACAATTAGCATCAAACCCAAAATTCTGAAGGGAATTTTTTAAATATTTAAACAAGATATCCTCTCCTCTTTCCCCTGTCACTTTTCGGTCACGCTCTGTAGCGTGGTCTCTTTCCTCTCCACCACTGCCGCCGCCGCCACCGTTTGATTCAGAAACTAAGTCCAATTCAGAACCAATATATTCTGGTTGAGTCTCCGCTCCAGAAATTTCACCATTTTTAAACTTTGATGATGGCTCTTCTTGTGATCTAACGGCATCACGTGTGGATCCTTGTCTTTCAAAGATCGATTTGTCTTCACTCCCTTCTTCGTGATCCCGCATCTTTATTGGTTCTTCCGCTGTTGTCTCACTTTCCCTATAGATTTTAACTTCCCTCTTTTCTTCCAGCGATCTTTTGCATTCTTCGATTAAATCGGAGGAAATGTGAGCCTCCTCCAATTCTTTTAGCAAATAATCATCCTTACATGAAAGAATGGATTTGAAAGCGTCTTTGTAAGGAGCATCAAGCCAATATTCCAGATTTTTTGCAATATGTGAGATCAAATCACGACATTCAGGGAATGGAAGAATAATAATTTTTGAAGAAAGGTAGAGAATAGATTGTTCATCATCTAAATTTTCAAGAAATGCATCTTCTAATCGCGTGCTGATCTCACGATCTTGAATGTGGTAGCTGACCTTTAACGATTCGACACATTGTATCTTCATCCTTTTTAGATAATCCTTATCCTTGTCTCTTGATTTAGGCCTCTCAATACTCAATCTCGCCAGTAGGAATGGCTGTCTGGATTCAAACCACATAGCCAATTTATCAGTTAATCCGTTATCAATAATTCCGGGAAGAGGCTTTGGTATTAAACTTTCCGAGAAGGGACTCAGGCCAGTTAAATCAGCAGCAACAGAATATTTATACCCCAATGTATAAAGTTCCCTACACTTATCATCAAACTTTATCCAATTATTGTCTTTTCTAGTTGTTTGTTTGAAATTCAAAAAGCTGTAACTTCTTTTGCAGATATCTTCATCATTATTTTCGAGAATTTTTTTCGCAATATACTCTGTGATTGCCTCATATAAAATCCAATCTTTATTTTCAGGTCGAGACATTGGCCTTATTGTAAAATTAGGTTTTGGGACGTCAATTCTAAGCAAGGGATCAGGATTTTTTCTGCCCGTTTCATAGTCGCTAAATTGTTGATTTAATATTTCAAAGAGCTTCCCTTCATATAGGGGTTTAAGATGTAAAAAACTTAGAATATCAGGAATTGGATTGTTTCCTCGTAGTTCTTCTTTGCGAATGATCTTGGTAGCCTGCTTGTAGTCAAATTCCATAGCTAACTTTACGCTCTCCCTCTCAGCAATCACCTCTCAACCCTTTCCCGCTCTGCATTTATATCCTATCAACCAAATTTTGACTTTTTACGAGTCCGTCAATTTTTTATGTATAGCTATTTGTAATCTTTATATCCTTCTGATAAGTTTATCACCTATTCCCAAGACGTTTATAGATTTCAGCGTTATACCGGAGCGCCTCAATTACCTTAGGGTTCTCGTGACCACATATCCTCAGACACTCACGAAAAAGCCTTTGAGCGAAGGGAAAAAGCACTTGAAACTCGTGATAGGTGATGGCCCTGTCCTTCCTTAGAACATTCATGGTCAGAGCAACGGGTTTATACGCATGTCTGCCGTATACATCCAATGCCATGGCTGCTGCCTCGGGTTTACAAAGTGGGAGAAGGCCTCTTTCAGGTAAAGTCACGTATAGCATTCTTAAAATAACTCTCGCCAAAATATCCCCACTGAAATGTCCCATGCATTTGCCATTTTGAGTGCAAAGCCCATCCGGCCCGTGGTCTTCCGCCATCTCACGTTTTAAATCAACTGCACAGCGGTAGTACATCCATACAATCCAGCGCGTAAAAACTTCTACTGCACCGTCTCTGGTGGGCCATTTGGGATATGGCCTGGAAAGAAGCGTCTTAAACCAACCGTCATCCTGAATGACCACACCGTAGCGAGCAGCGTAAGCTAGTGGCGTTGAGAGTTCGAAAACGCGCTCAATGTCCCTTTCATTAAAATCTACTATCTGCATCTCAACCGGGTCTCTGTTTTCGTCATCACATCTAAAGCTTAGCTTATAATCAAATAGAATAGAACGAATTATTCTGGTCTTTTCTCCCTTTTTCAGCAGGAGAAGAAAGTCCACGTCAGAATGACGCCCGGCCCGCCCCAGAGCGTAGCTGCCGATCATCACTATACTGTGTACCCATTTCCGGTAAGAGTAAAGCAAGGCTTTGATCTCACCGATGGCCCATCGGGCATGGTCTGAGTCTGGACCTAATCCGGCCTTTCGAGTGACTGGGTTAAGCTTTTTTCTCTTCTTAACGCTCTGTGCCTTATCAATCCTAGATCTGACCAGATCAACCACAGCCTTATATACTTCAAGCTGTTCTTCATCTGTAAGACCAATGATATCGCCCATGATAATCTTGTCTAACTCTCCTCAATCTTTTTCTTCTCTTTTTTGTAAGTTTCATAAAATCACCTCTAAAGCAACATACTTAACAGCTAAGACAGGGTGTCAAGGACAAAGCTTTTCTTTTCATTTTCTTTTTTGAACCTATATTTGTCACTCTCTCGGCCAAAACCACATTACAATCTCCTAGCTTTTGCCATTGCTAGTACCGATTCTGTCGGGATTTAGCCAAGGTTGTTTTATAAAGGCAGAATATTGGTTCTCTGTTTTGGGAAAAGTATAGAGATGGCAGATATCCTCAACCCTGATCCCTTATCTTTTCAATCAGGTGCTTTACTTCAGTCACAAAGGCCCTGGCATGCTCTAATACTTCCTTTGTTCTTTCGTAAGAAATGGAAAACATCTCCCTGTAGTCGGCCCGCTGGCGTAAATCAAAGGCCTCCTGGAGCCATCGGGAAAAATTCTTATCGAGCATGCCCTTTTTGACAAACTCCCGGTTAAACATAGCGATAGCCCCCGAATGCTTCGACGTATGACGTCCTTCAATTGCCAGCAACGCCAGAATAGCATAGAACATACCATAATATGATCGGCTTACAGATGGACGGTATTTCTTATTATCCAGGAGAAGTTGCGCAGACTCAAGGGATTCTTCTGCCTGTTCAAGTCGATACTGAACCAGAACCTCACGTTCTTCCTTCATACCGCCACTCCCGCACTCAGGACATTTTGAACCAGGGTGCTTTTAGAACAGGGCCCTGTTTCAAATTCCTGCTGTGAATATGTGACCGTTGATATAATAATATCATGCTCAAACCCAACCTGCCACGCAATATCCATGATAGCCCTGTCAACTGAATCATCCAGCCTTTTCACAACCACACAAACATCAAGATCAGACTCTTGTGTTGCCTCGCCTTTGGTTCTGGATCCAAAAGCCCAGACCCGTGCGTCTGAAAAGCGCTCACGAACCAAAGAAGCAAACTCATCAAGAATCTTGTTGTCTCTCCTGGACAGCATAATAACGCCTCCTTTTTTAAACTTTCCGTGACATTTTTTAATTAGTCCACACTGAAAAATTCCCTTTTCCGCTCTCTGGCTCAGGTTTTTTGACCCATCTATGACTCGCTTCAGGCATTTTCAGAACTCACCCTTCGGGCTCAACCACCTGAAAATGCTTATTTTTCGCTTCGTCAAGATAGGTGCCCCAAAAATCCTGCTCATGTTCGCTCCAAAGGAAATTTTTCATTTTTCAGGATGAACTAATTAAGGGCTGAACATTAGTTCTCTGTTTAGTGAAAAGTGGAGACCTGACTCCATTAACCCTCCCTCTGCATTTGCTGTGCCCTCACAGCACTCCCAATAATCCCTTCCACATCCGCGGGGGTTCTTGACACGGCACACTTCCATCTTCCAAAACCGCCGTGTCCATTGACCGCGATTACCCATTCGCCGAGAAACTCGCGTTTTGTTTTATCACGCTGAGTGTCTTTGCCTTTGGTTTCGAGTATGAGAAAATCGCCGGTCTTGAGCCGGATAATGAAATCCGGACGGTATTTTCTAACCACCCCACCAAAGATATAGAGAATTTCAAACCCTAAGTGGTCATTCTTAACCCAGGCTTCAACTTTGGAATTTCGGTCAAGTTCAAAGGATTCGCTGGCTTCCCATGTACTATCAAAAACACACATATTGATGTGAGATTTTCGGGTATGTTCACATGGCTTGCCGGTGTACCACGTCTGCATATCGCCGGTAGAGCGAATGGGGTGATCTCTATCGAAGATCGGTTCAATAGATTCTGCATTTTCAAAACGGATAGCTTCCCATATATGTTGAACCACCTTGTTCATATTCAGTGTTAATAGGATACGCCGTCTGGTATCATCCTGATGAAAGAGGGGAGGCAGAATCCTAATTTTTTCAGATGCGATAAATGAATCAACCAACCGTATCAACTGGCTCAACAGATATTCCTTGTTTCCTTTCCAACCTGGTTCCATCTGGTCAAAGACATCTCGCGCGGTTTCAAAGATAACCTTCTGCATTCTGAACTTTCTACCCAGTTCTTCCAGGTCTATTTTAGAAAGCATGGTCATGTCAGGCTTCCCTTCCAGCATAGGCGCAAGCTCCGCTCTGGTTGCCGCGTCATGAGACGACAGCTCCAGCGGCTTTACCCTGTCAATATCAAGTGTTAACCTAGGTTTATAGGTGTGGTCAATGCGGATGATATTCGGCCAGATGATCTCGAATTGCTGTTTTCCGACAACCGGCCCAATACGGGTCTTAGGCGGTGGCGGCGGCCCATCTTGTGTTTCGTGAGGAAGAAATGTAAAGGGTACTCCAAATATATCATAACAGCCCAGCACATTTCTTGCCTCATGGATGCGATCAAGCCCGTTCACCCATATGGTCGCTTCTTCTAAATCAGCCTTTTTTATGCCTTTTATTTTTGCCTCGGCAGGCACGCGCCATGCGTGGTGTGCCTCGTCATTGATTACAACGATGTTGTTTGCGTTTGCCATTTCGTCCAGCACTTCACGGACGTAGGCTTCGTTGCTTTTTGCTCCCCGTTTGTCCACGCCTTTCTTTTTGGCGATTTTTTCCTCGCTATCCCATTGGAGGGCATGCCAGTTGCGGATGATGACCTTTCCCTGCCGCAGCTTCTCCTTAAGCCCGATGGGTATAAGGTTGAACTCATCGTAATAGTTGTCGGTAGCGGAAGGCAAAAGCACCTGCAGACGGCTCTTAACTGTCAGACCTGGTGCAACAACAAAAACATGCTTAGAAAATCTGGCATCGTGGGGGTAGGTTACCTTGTTCAAAACCTGCCAGGCAATCAGCATTGCCATAACAATGGTCTTGCCGGAACCTGTTGCCATCTTGGAGCAGAGGCGGTTGAACTGCCCGCCGTCCGATGGTATCTGTATCCCTACTTTTTCCGATTCAGGGGCTTCGGCAAGCCAGATCAGGGTCTCTATCGCCTCCATCTGGCAGAAAAAGAAGCGGTGATACTCCCCCTCTTCATGATTTTGCCAGTGTTCCAGTAATCGTTTGGTGATGCCTGTAACTCCGGCATAAGGATTTGGAGGATGGTTACGCCATGCCTTCACACGGGACCTTATCTGATTTACAAGGGGGATTTCAATAAAAACACCTGGATCATCGAAGGTCTTTGACCTTTCGGAAGCGATTACATAACCTGCCGGACGTCTGCCTTCCTTCAGGGAGAACAGACGGGTTTCCCTGTCGTAGCTCCAGTAATGCTGTGGTTCTTCATAGGGGGAGTTGATGATAAGCTGATCTATGGCAGCTTTAGCCATTATTCAAACTCCACAGTTTTCTCAAACTTTGGCTTAAATGTTTTTATAGCATTGAAGGCACTCAGGAGACTTGGAGAGTTATTTATCGCCTTCTCTATCTTCCAATACCTTTGAGTATAATTGATTAATGTGCCGTTGTAGTCAGGTCCTATTTTGGCTGTGCTTCCTTTTGCAGGTATTATGGCTTCGCGCAGATGTCTTTTCCGTGATTTTGCAGTGAGTTCTATTAGAAACCTTTTTGGATCATCCAGTTCATCCGGATTAGATGGTATTAAGTCCTTTTGCACACCTAAAAAGGTAGCAAAGGATGACCTATCCGCCAGCAGCCAGGATTCAACGGATCGTACTGCTATACGGAACAGCAAATTATGGTGTTTTGGAATCGGCAACCACTCCTGTACCAGTAAGGGGGCGCACTCTTTTTTATCCAAATCAGTAAGCACGAGAAAAGGTATGCCCTTGGCAGCATTATTAAAGCCGGTTATCTTGTTTTTTAAATAACCGAACCCAAAATGGCCAAAACAAGAACCCACAGTATATTGATGCCCTGATTTAATAAGCATAGTTCTTAAGACAGCCTCGCTTAGATGATCTTCCACTGCAAGATTAATGGGAATATTATGATTCATCAAACATACTCAATTGTTTAATCTTTTTCGGTTCAGTCCTTGGAATTGCAACCTCAGCAATACTAAGGCCACCTTCCAGTAATTCACAAACCTCTCTAATTGAAGAAGCCGGCTCAACCCTTGTCCCCTCAACACCAGGGGTAAGGAGTACTACTTCTTCTCCTCCGATTCCTTTATCAGAAAGCAAATCATGGCTATGTGTGCTTATAATAACTTGTCTTTTTTTCTTATTTTGTATACGCCAGATCATTCCCGGCAACATCCGGATAATACCTGCGTGAAGAGATAGTTCGGGTTCCTCCATTAGTAATAATGAATCTCCATCCAACAAAGACCAGAGGAAACCGATGAGACGAAGTGTTCCGTCAGAAAATTCCTCTTCGCTTTGTTTGCCGGCCTTCGGTCTCCAATGTTCATAAACTGCTTCAAGATGCGGCGCCCCTCTTTCGTCTTTAGTATCAGTAAGTTGTCTTAGCTGGGGAACGGCAAATTGCAGAGCCATTTCGATTTTTCTTAAACGGGATTTTCGTGTCTTTTCTGACGTCTTGATAACCCTTTCCATAAAACTCCGGCCAAAAGGGTCTTCTTTGCTTGTCGGACCGGTAAATGCTCCAGGATATCGAAGCAGTTGCGGCACCAGATGCAGGTAATATATCGATTCAAAAAAACGAGCAATATCTCTAAATTGGACATTGGCGTTTATTTGTTCAAGATGGGTTTGTATCAGACGTAATGAATCTTCCTTATCCTGTTTATCAGGACGATCAAGAATTAATTCTTTACCTTTCCATACTTTTTCATATAACAGATATGGTTGTCGGTAGCCTCTGCTTTCCTGTTTTATAGCTACTGCATATTTCCAGACAGGTTCCTGGTCATAGATTTCTGCAAGATGGACTTCAATTTCTATCTGAGGGTCTCTTCTTGCAGCAAGACAGCGTATTTTGGAAATCCCGCCACGATCACTTACTGCCTTCTGTAAACCGCCACCTTCAGATTTTGCAATGTCTCGCAAAAAACGAAGGGCATCCAAAAAATTGGATTTTCCAGAAGCATTCGGACCGACCAGGAAAACACGTTTACCCAGCGAGATATCAACAGATCGGAAGTTTCGCCAGTTTTTTAAGGTAATATGCGAAATTATCATCCTTCGACCTCCATAATCTTTAAACTCTCTATCCCCCTACCATCAACAATTTTGACTGCAATACGCCGGTTCTCACCTGTCTCAAACGGAAGAGATACGGTTCCACGATATGCTTCAATCAAATCCTCGTCGTTGCCGTCCTTAACATCCCGCTTGTTCACAAATGGCTGGAAGTTGGAGCCGTATTTGATGCCGTAGGGAGGGTCTATATAGACCATCTGCACCTTGCCGGCCATGCCCTCCTTTTCCAGAAGGGAATTCATTACCAGCAGGCTGTCCCCTGCAACGAATCGGTTCGACCAGTTATGCCTGTGCTTGTAGAACTCGATAGCCTCTCTTAAGGGAGGATTCTCCTCGGGAGCAGCAAAGAGTGAAAGCTGTTCCTGTTTTTGTCCATTTCTTTTGCGCACCGCCTCGATGATGGTACGTGGGTCAATGCGTTCATGGACATGGAGGGACACAGTAGGCACTTCAAAGGAGGTATGCTCTGCCTTGCCAGCCCATTGCAGGCTCGGGTCAATATGCGGGTCATAAGCGTATGACTTCTTGCCTGCATCTTTATCCGTATCAGGGGTGACAAGACCTACAGGCGGATTGTTGACCCGCTCCTTTCCTTTGTGATCATACTGCTCAATCGGCTTTTTCTTTCCTGCCATCCGATTCACCTCTCCTGATGAATTATTAGGGTGTAATTGCAAATTTTCTTCAATACATTCTAGAACCACTAAGGTGTGGTCAATATTAACAAGGAGGAATCAGCCTTCACCTAAACAAGACTCTTCCCAACAACAGCTGTTTATTTTTTCTATTAATTTGTCAACATATGGGCTTATTTTTTGGGGAAATTTTGAAGTCAATATATCTGCAAAATACCTTCCAGTTAAAGGCTTACTTTCGGTGCCATAAAGTTTCTTAGCATCTCCTTTAATCTCTTCATAATTTTCCAAAGGCGTATGGAAAACATCCTCAAATCTTTTTTCCCAGACTGTATACTTCTCTTTTACTGAAGTCTCTGGAAAGAAAAATTCACCATTCTCGTCAGCCTGTTCACCGACAAACTCTAAGAGTTCCTTATTCCTTTGAGATTTGTTTTTGGCGTCATCTTTTTTCTTACCCGTCAATTCATCAGGATCAATCTCTGGTTTATCGCCATCAAAAATTACATAACAGGGTATGTGGAACTCATTGAACATGATATAGAGATAGGTGATATTGTCAGCTGATCCTGTCGAAATTATTGAGATACGTTCATTGTCCAAATCAAAATCTCTGTTCGCGAAATATATTGGCAATGCATATTTTTCCGTATCCCCTTCTACTAAAATAACCTTGTTAGCAAAAAAACCTTCATTTTTAGTTTCATCACAGATATGCCCGAATCTATGCCTTAGGCTTTTTTCGTCAACATCCCGATTATAGTGATCTTTGTAAAACTGGACAAGCCTATCGATAGGGAATTCATATATTAACGTTTTTGGTTTTCCATTTTTGACCTTCTTAAATAGCCTTATTTCATCGAAGTGCCCCACATCAACAAAACAGCTGTCGTGAGACGAGTAAATAATCTGGTCATCCTTTTTAGACAATGATCTGAGCAACTTATATGTGGCGCGTTTTATCGGGGGATGTAAATAAATTTCGGGTTCTTCTATCCCCAGAATCATGTTTCTATCATCTCCTTTATCCGTTATCTTCTTAAGATCATTGTAAGTTCTTAACAAAGAGAGAATACATAACCTTTGGAGGCCGTGACCTTTGCTATTAACGTCCGAGTAATAACCATCATCAGCATATAGCTGTGGAGAGGGAAAGACAATATCACTTATCTTCGGTATTCCAAATTTCAACTCAAGCCTACAGTCTAAATTTACTCCTAAGTTTGTATTCAACTGTTTGTTAATAAAAGCAATTTTAGATTTACCCTCATCATCTTGGTCTATTTTACTTAAGGCATCTTGCACAATCGTCTTGGTTTTCTCCTCAAAGTCCTTTTTAACATCATCAGAAATATTCTGTGTAAGCCAATTAATCATTTCACCAAATGGATTTGTTTTAAGTACCTTCAAATCTTCATTGACATGTTTTACCGCCGGCACATAGAAGAATTTTGGCAGGTTTCCCTTGAGCTTATTCTTCCAACCCAAGACTTTTTCATCACCAGTGACCTTTTGCTTTGGTATGGTATCAAAATGTTTGTCCCATAATATACCCAGCTTTTCTTGATAAGTATTAGGTAAAGGCTCATCGCCATTGTCATCAAATAAGCTTTTGAAATTTAAAACACCAATTGTCAACCCCTGTTTCCACCAATTTTTGATACTTGTTTTCGTTGGAGGCTTCTCTCCTAACTTAGCCCATTCAACAGTAGCCTCCCATTTTGTTCCGTGCTTACTTTCTTCGAAATCGTAATCTTCCTCATCAATATCAGCGATACTCTGCCCTTCCTCCAATTTCAAACTAATCTTCTGGGTTATCGTTAGGTTTCCGTTTTTTTCATCAAGATGAATGCTAAACTTTTTCTTTTCATCTTCTGATAGACCGCAAAAACTAACTTCAATGATAATGTCCTTCGATAAGTCATCATGATGGAAACATGCCTTTGACATTTTGGCCTTGCTAAAATTAAAAAAAGATCAAGGGCTTCCAGAATATTTGACTTTCCCGTGTTATTCTCTCCAATAAGAGCACACAGATCCGTCATGCTCAAAAAGATCCCCTCTGGACCAAACGTCTTAAAGTTTTGAACCTTGAGAGACAATATCTTCATGTTTTGCTCCCTTCAGCAATGAGATTAAAGCTGCATACTATCTTATGTGCATAGACTGAGTACTTCCTTCCCTTCAACATGCCTACTATTCAATGCTCTGAAGGCACACCAGATAAGCTATCCTGATTAACAGTGGCATTCCTTTTTTCCGACAATTCTCCTGCAAGCCTTTCCCTTTCACCAATCAACCCTCAATCCTCTCTCGGCCTTGCCTTTCTAGCCACTGCCACAATAGCGTCCAGCTTCTCCTTCACCTCAGGATCAATCTTATCTTTGGGGACAAAACGAGCCACTTCGTGAAAATTCTTTTTGTCCATAATGTTGTAGAGGTTAAGATTTTTGAAAAATGCTTTGAAGAGGGGAGTGAGGAAATCCTCGCTTACTTTTGTGTCTCTATCCCAGGGAGACCCCTTTCCAAGAGTTTCCATGGCCTTTGCCACCTCTTCTATGGCTTCTCTCATAGCCTTTTTGCGTGATTCAGCATGGGCGGATTCAAAAAGTGGCCCGGGAAGCGCCTCTCTGTCACTGGCAATGGCATAGGCTTCTAGGGCTTCGGGATAACAAAGGTAATTTTCAATCTCTCGTCTCGACCACATTAGACCAACTGCGCCAAGGTCATCGGGAAGCGCTTGATCCAATCGGTCAAAGATGGCAATGCCCTTTAGTCGAGGAACAGCTTCTCGAAGACCAAAGAAGTGTTTTCGTATCTCTGTCGGTTGATTACCTACGTAATGAACAAAAGGCCTTTGTAATACCTCTTTAGCTTCATTATATTCCAATATGTCAGCAAAGGTTCTCAAAATCGCCAGATCGGTTGATCCTTCCAGGTATAGTACCCACCCGGTTTGCTCTGCCTGATAGTAGTGTTCAAATCCTATATCTCTT